>NZ_JAGTJY010000096.1:0-23064 GCF_018195695.1 Achromobacter sp. Marseille-Q0513
GCTCGTCGGCCGCGTACTGGACGGAAAGGGACAGGTCAGGCGTCATGTTCTGCGGCACGGTCGTAGGCGTCCACGATGCGGGCCACCAGCGGGTGGCGCACGACGTCGCGGCTGGTGAAGCGGGTGGTGGCGATGCCCTGCACGTCGTGCAGCACCTTGACCGCGTGGGCCAGGCCGCTGTCCTGGCCGCGCGGCAGGTCGACCTGCGACGGATCGCCGGTGATGACCGCCTTGCTGCCGAAGCCGATGCGGGTCAGGAACATCTTCATCTGCTCGGGCGTGGTGTTCTGGGCCTCGTCCAGGATGATGAAGGCGTGGTTCAGCGTGCGGCCGCGCATGTAGGCCAGCGGCGCGATCTCGATGGTCTGCTTCTCGAACAGGCGCTGCACCTTGTCGAAGCCCATCAGGTCGTAGAGCGCGTCGTACAGCGGGCGCAGGTATGGATCCACCTTCTGGGCCAAGTCGCCGGGCAGGAAGCCCAGGCGCTCGCCAGCCTCGACGGCGGGGCGGGTCAGCACCAGCCGCTGCACCGTGTCACGCTCCATGGCGTCGATGGCGCAGGCTACCGCCAGCCAGGTCTTGCCGGTGCCGGCCGGGCCCACGCCGAAGGTGATGTCGTGCTTGAGGATGTTGTTCAGGTAGTCGCGCTGGCGCGCGGTGCGCGGGCGCAGGTCGCTGCGGCGGGTGCGCAGCGCGATGCCGTCGCTTTCATCGTCCAGCGACGGCAGCTCGGCGGCCTCCTGCGCCGGTTCCTCGCGCAGTTTCTCGTCCTGGCGGCCGACGCCGATTTCCACCAGGCCCAGCTGGATGTCGTCCACCGTCAGGGCGCGGTGCACGGCCTGTTCGTGGAAGCGGCGCAGGACGCGGCCGGCCAGCTCGGCGGCTTCGCCCTCGATGGTGACGCGGCTGCCCCGGCGCGAGAGCTTGACGCTCATGCCGTCGGCCAGCTGCCGCAGGTTTTCGTCCAGGGGGCCGCAGAGATTGGCCAGGTGGGTGTTGTCGCCGTCCAGGTTGACGACGGTGGGCATGCTGCGCCGGGCGCGTGAGCGGGCTTGGGTCATTCGGTCCCTTGGGCGTCGCGGTCCACGTCGGCGACCCGGGCGCGCAGCGAATTGGTGTGCGCGTCGGTGATGATGACGTCGACCATCTGGCCGATGAGCCGCGCGGGCGCGGCGAAGTTGACGATGCGGTTGTTCTCGGTGCGGCCCATGAGTTCGTTGGGATCGCGCCGCGACGGGCCTTCCACCAGCAGGCGCTGGCGCGTGCCGATCATGCCGCGGGCGATGGCGGCGGCCTGCTCGTTGATCAGCGCCTGCAGGCGCTGCAGCCTGCGCAGCTTGACGTCCTGCGGCGTGTCGTCGCTCAGGTCGGCCGCCGGCGTGCCGGGACGGCGCGAATAGACGAAGGAGAAGGACGTGTCGAAGCCCACGTCCTCGATCAGCTTCATGGTCTTTTCGAAGTCTTCCTCGGTCTCGCCGGGGAAGCCGACGATGAAGTCGGACGACAGCGTTAGGTTCGGCCGGGCGGCGCGCAGGCGGCGCACCACGGACTTGAACTCCAGCGTGGTGTAGCCGCGCTTCATGGCGGCCAGCACGCGGTCGCTGCCGGCCTGCACCGGCAGGTGCAGGAAGGACACCAGCTTGGGCAGGCGCGCGTAGGCGTCCATCATGCGCTGGGTCATTTCCTTGGGGTGCGAGGTGGTGTAGCGGATGCGCTCGATGCCGGGGATCTCGTGCACGTACTCCAGCAGCATGGCGAAGTCGGCGATCTCGCCGCTGTCGCCCATGGCGCCGCGGTAGGCGTTGACGTTCTGGCCCAGCAGCGTCACTTCCTTGACGCCCTGGTCGGCCAGGTCGGCCACTTCCATCAGCACGTCGTCGAACGGGCGCGAGACTTCCTCGCCGCGCGTGTAGGGCACCACGCAGAAGCTGCAATACTTGCTACAGCCTTCCATGATGGAGACGAAGGCGGTGGCGCCGTCCACGCGCGGCGGCGGCATGGCGTCGAATTTCTCGATTTCCGGGAAGCTGATGTCCACCTGCGAGCGGCCCTCGGCGCGGCGGCGCTCGATCAGGTCGGGCAGGCGGTGCAGCGTCTGCGGGCCGAACACCACGTCGACATAGGGCGCGCGCTTGACGATGGCCTCGCCTTCCTGGCTGGCCACGCAGCCGCCCACGCCGATCACCAGATTGGGATTGAGCTTCTTCAGGTGCTGCACGCGGCCCAGGTCGGAAAAGACCTTTTCCTGGGCCTTCTCGCGCACCGAACAGGTGTTGAACAGGATGACGTCGGCTTCTTCCGGGTTTTCCGTCAGTTCCAGTTCCTGGTCGCCGCGCAGCACGTCGGCCATCTTGTCCGAGTCGTACTCGTTCATCTGGCAGCCGAAAGTGCGGATATAGAGCTTGCGGGGAGCGCCGGCAACGGGGGCGGGCGGGATGGCGGCATTGGCGCCGTCGTGCGCGGCGTCCGCGCGCTTGAGGGTGGTTTCTTGCATGATGGTCGCCGTGACGGGTGTAGATCCCGGGGGCTGCTGTGGGAGAAACCGGGAATTTTACCTCTTGCGCCCAATTGCTTCTTGGAGCCGCAGCCCGCCGCCGTTACGATAGGCGCTCTCCAAAAACGGCCATTCCAATAATGTTTCTCGTTTCAGCAGGGCGCGCATGACTTCCAATCCGCTACCGCCGCCCGCCGCCGTTTCCGCCGCCGCGCGGCAAACGGCATACGATTCGATGCGCAGCCCGTTTTCGTCGCCTCGCTGGCTGGCGGCGGGCGTGGTCCTGGCCCTGTTGGCGGGCGCCAGCGCGCTGTGGCTCGATCTGCCGCTGGCCACCTGGCTGCGCGGGCATGTGAGCCCTGGCGTCGACACGGCCTTTGCCTGGATCGGCTACCTGGGCGACAGCGGCAAGTATGTGGCTGTCGGCCTGGCGTTCTATATCGTCGGCCTGCTGGGCGCCGCTCGCGGCTGGCCCAATCCGCTGCGCATGCGCTACGAGAGCATGACGCGCGGCGGCCTGCTGCTGCTGTCCACCATGGCCGTGGGCGGCCTGGTGGTGTTGCTGCTGAAGCGCGGCGTGGCGCGCGCCCGGCCCGAGCTGTATTTCGAGAAGGGCATCTACGGCATGGGCGAGGCCTTCTCGCGCGCGCAGTTGTTCAATTCCTTTCCGTCCAGCCACACCTATGCGGCGTTTTCCGTGGCCGTGGTGCTGGGTATCCTGGCGCCGCGCTGGCGCTGGGCCTTCCTGTCGCTGGCCGCGCTGGTCGCCGTCAGCCGCCTGGTCAACCTGGACCACTATCTGTCCGACGTGATGACCGCCGCCGGCATCGCCTTCGCCGTGGCGCACTGGCTGGCGCCGCGCGTGCTGGGCAGCAAGTACCAATGGCCGCTGCGCATGCCGTGGCGGTGGTGGCGACGCGGCTGAGCCGCCTGATCCAGCCCGCCGCCGCGGGCTGGATGAACGCGTGGCAGCGGGCGGGCGCGTCAGCGGAACTGGATCGCCACGCGCCGGTTGCTGCGGCTCTTCTTTTCGATCTTGACCACCGCCACCGGGCCGATCTCGCCGGTGTTGGCGACATGGGTGCCGCCACAGGGCTGGCGGTCCACGCCCGGGATCTCGATGATGCGGATGCGTTCGGCGGCGGGCGGCGCCGCGCCGATGGTGCGCACCAGGTCGGGCTGCGCCGCCAGTTCCTCGGGCGAGATGCTGTTGACGGTGACGGGCGTGCCGGCTTCGATCAGCGCGTTCAGGCGGGCGGTCAGATCGTCCTTGTCGAGCGTGGATTCCGGCAGGTCGAAATCGATGCGCGCTGAATCGGGGGAAATGCTGCAGCCGGTCACGGGCGCCGGCACCAGCGCGCCCAGCAGGTGCAGACAGGTGTGCAGGCGCATCAGTCGATGCCGGCGCGGCCAGTCCAGTTCCACGGCGATGCGGTCGCCGACCCGTGGCGTGGCGCCTTCTTCCAGTACGTGTAGGATGCGCCGGCGGTCGTCGGCATAGACGGTGTCCGTCAAGGCCAGCGTGCGGCCGTCAGATAGCGTCACCAGGCCGGTGTCGCCGGCCTGTCCGCCGCTGCGCGCATAGCAGACCGTCTCGTCCAGCTCGATGCCTTCCGGGTGCACGGCGATCACGGTGGCGTCGCAGCGGGCCAGATAGGGCTCTTCGTCGAACCGCTTGCGGGTATGTGTCATGGGGTCTCCTCGGTTTGTGATGGGTTCGGGGCGGCTGGCGGGCAGCCCTGCGGGGCCGCACGCGGGCCGCCTCAGGCCAGCGTTCTTGCGCCGCTGGCGGTGGCGAAGCTCGCGCTCAGGCGCGGCGGGCCGTCGGCCTGTTCGATGTCGATGAGGCCGTCCGCGCCCAGCCAGTCCAGCCCCTGGCGCAGCAGCGCCGCGCGCGGATGGCTGCCGCTCAGGCGCAGCAGCGTCAGGCCGCTGTCCGGCAGGCTGACGCCGGGATGGGCCGGCACGTCCCACTGGATCAGCGTGGGCAGCAGGCCGTCGCCGGCGCTCTGGCCCGCCTCGCGCCAGGCGGGCAGGCTGCCGTCGTCCGGCACGGTGAGGCGCCAGCGCAGTTCGCCGCGGGTCATGGGAATGGCAGGCGCGATGCGCTCGGGGTGACGCGCCTGCCACGCACTCAGGTCGTCCGGCAGCGCGACGCGCGCCGCCCAGTGCGCCAGGAACGGACCGGCGCGCAGCCGTTCGCGCATGGCCGGCTCGTCCAGGCCGAACCAGCGCGGCCGCTCCGGCGCGGCGGCGTCGGGATCGATGGCGATGACTTCCAGGTACATGCCGCCCGCCATGCCCAGCACGCGGTTGTGCGTGCCCATGCGGGGATGCGCGCCGCCGCGCGCGGGCTCCACGCCCAGCAGGCTGGCGACATGGCGGGCGCCGCTGTCCAGGTCCGGGGCGGCGACGACGATGTGATCGATGACGAGTTTCATGGGGGCTATGGTAGCGAATGCCGGCGGGGTTCGGCCCGGTACAGCGGGGCGGCGCGCGGCGGTACAGTGGCGGCGCACGCGCCCGTCAGGCGATGACGCTGATTCCGGCTGGGTCGGAGCGGCGCGCGTGGCGGACCCGGATCTCCACGCGCTGGTCCAGGGAAACCAGGGCCAGCATGAGCCGTTCCAGCGAGATGTTCAGCAGCTTGTAGCGGCGGATCTGCGAGACCTTGGGCTGGGACATGCCGGTCAAGGCGGACGTTTCCACCTGGGTCAGGCCGCGCCGGTCTATCAGGTCGTTGATCTTGACCGCCAGCTGGACCTTGGCGCTCAGGTCGGCCGCGTCTTCGAATCCCAGGTCGTACAGGACGTTGGCGGTGCCGGTATGGGATGTCATGGTTTGCTCCGGTTGGGTGTATACGAGGCCAGGACCTGCTTCAGGCGCCTTTCGATCAGCGCGATCTCGGGCTTGGGCGTGCCTATGCCCGTCTTGGACTTCTTCTGGAACGCGTGCAGCACATGCACGGCATCGCCCAGGCGCACCATGTAGACGGCGCGATACGCGTTGCCGAGGTGGTCGTCCACGAGTTCGTGGACACCCGGCCCCAACCCTTTCCACGGTTTGGCGGCGTAGGGCATGCGGCCCAGCTGTACGACGTAGAGCCACATGCCCATGTTCCTTTGGACGGCAAGCGGGAATGCCTTGAAGTCCTTCTTGGCGCTTCCTGTCCAGTACAGCGGTTTGGGTAGGTCAATTTCCATCAATATACCTGTTCAGATATAGAAATCAAGAGGAAGAATTTCGATATCGCAAGGTATTCCCTGTATTGGCGGCCGGGCTATCCGTACAAGCCGAAGGGGCAGGCGCAGCCTGCTCATGGCGCTCTTGCCAAGCAGGCGCCGTGCTTCAGTTGCCTTCTTCTCTGGTGTGTCAGTGGGGCGCTCAAAGAGTCTCGCCGCGCGCTCGCCCTTCTTGCCGTAGGGCCCCCGTTCAAAAATGCGGAGAGCACTCCAGATGCTGTGGCACTGCTACGATCAGCCCACCCACGGGAACCTTTTCACCCCGCATCCATTTTGGAAACCCATGAACGAGCAGACCGGCATTCCCGTTTCAGCTGGGACCGATTCCTACAAGGGCAGGTTCTTTCTCGTTGATCCAAGCCTCAGGGGTAATGGTCAGGTTTCGGGGCTGGAGTTCGCGAACGAAGACGCACTGATCCACCCCGGCATGAATATTGTCGAGCGACCGACTGGCGAACCCGATCAGTACCCCGAGCGGCCACATCTGGTGCACGTGCCGGAGAAAGGGGGACTGCCGCGCGACTTTGAAGTGCTGGCAGGCATCTGGGTTGTCTCCGAGGCACTCAGACAGGTATTCCTGCGTGTAGACCCCGAAGCATTCGCATTTGTCTCATGCGACTTCACCCTTGCCGACGGCTCCCCCGGTCCGCAGTACTACCTCTGCAATGTGCTGCGCACGCTGAATGCACTGGACGAGGCCCGATCGCGGGTGAAGATCAAGCTTGACCACGACCCCCAGATTGGCCAGGACGTAAAGCTGTACAGCGTGGTGGGTGGAGCGAGTCTGATCTTCAAGGCAGACGCCGTGGCAAATGCCCACATCTTTCGCCAGGAGCGCTTGGGGGCTTCTCCTATCTGCGACCGGGTGATGTCTGATGCCCTGGTTGCGGCGAAGTTGAACGGTGTCCGGCTGCGTGACGTAGCGGAGCTCTAAAAAAAACCCGCCACGAGGGCGGGTTCCTATGCGGGCGGACGGCGCGATCAGGCGACTTCGCCTTCCTCGCCTTCCTTCTTGACCGGCTTGACCAGGTCTTCGCGCTTGACGCCCATCCACATGGCCAGCGCGGCGGCGACGAACACCGACGAGTAGATGCCGAACCAGATGCCGATGGTCAGGGCCATGGCGAAGTAGTGCAGGGTGGGGCCGCCGAAGAACAGCATGGCCAGCACCATCATCTGCGTGGAACCGTGGGTGATGATGGTCCGCGAGATGGTCTGGGTGATGGCGCTGTTGATGACTTCGTGCACGTCCGCCTTGCGGTACTTGCGGAAGTTCTCGCGGATCCGGTCCATGATGACCACGGATTCGTTCACCGAGTAGCCCAGCACCGCCAGCACGCCGGCCAGCACAGAGAGCGAGAATTCCCACTGGAAGAAGGCGAAGAAGCCCAGGATGATCACCACGTCGTGCAGGTTGGCGATCACGCCGGCGACGGCGAACTTCCATTCAAAGCGGAAGCCCAGGTAGATCACGATGCCCAGCACCACGACCAGCAGGGCCATCAGGCCGTTGTGCAGCAGTTCCTGGCCGACCTGCGGGCCGACGAACTCGACCCGGCGCAGCTCGACGCCGGCGTCGGCCGCCTTGAGCGCGGACATGACGGTTTCGCTCTGCGTGGCCGAGGTCTGGCCTTCCTGCAGGGGCAGGCGGATCATCACGTCGTGCGAGGTGCCGAAGTTCTGCACCTGGAAGTCGGTGTAGCCGAGCTTGGAGACGACGCCGCGCACGCTTTCCAGCTGCGCGGTCTGGGCGTAGCTGACTTCCATGACCGTGCCGCCGGTGAATTCGATCGACAGGTGGAAGCCGCGCGTGAGGATGAAGAAGACAGCCGCCAGGAAGGTGACGAGGCTGATGACGTTCAGCACCAGCGCGTGGCGCATGAACGGGATGGTGCGGTGGATCCGGAAAAATTCCATGGTTGGCCTTGGGCTCTATCTGTGGCGGGCGGCCGGAGCCGCCCGCGCTGTTCAGTTCGTCTTGGGTTTCCAGACCTCGCCGATGGAGATCGAGGTGAGCTTCTTCTTGCGGCCGTACCAGAGGTTGGCCAGCGCGCGCACGCCCACGACCGACGAGAACATCGAGGTCAGGATGCCCAGGCAGTGCACCACGGCGAAGCCCCGGATCGGACCCGAGCCGAAGGCCAGCAGCGCCAGGCCCACGATCAGGGTGGTCAGGTTGGAGTCCAGGATGGTGCCCCACGCGCGCTCGAAGCCATGGTGGATGGCCTGCTGCGGACTGGCGCCCGCGCGCAGTTCTTCCCGTATGCGCTCGTTGATCAGCACGTTCGAGTCGATCGCCATGCCCAGCGTCAGCGCGATGGCCGCGATGCCCGGCAGGGTCAGCGTGGCCTGCAGCATGGACAAGAGGGCCAGCAGAAGCAGCACGTTGAACGTCAGGCCGATGGTCGAGAACACGCCGAACAGGTGGTAGTACAGGATGATGAACGCGGCGATCGCCAGGAAGCCGTACAGCGTCGAGTAGAAGCCCTTGGCGATGTTGTCGGCGCCCAGGCTTGGGCCGATGGTGCGTTCCTCGATGATGGACATCGGCGCGGCCAGCGCGCCGGCGCGCAGCAGCAGGGCGGTGTCGGCGGCTTCCTCGGACGACATGCTGCCCGAGATCTGCACCTGGCCGCCGGCGATCTCGCCACGGATGACCGGCGCGGTGACCACTTCGCCCTTGCCGTTCTCGAACAGCAGGATGGCCATGCGCTTATTGACGTTGTCGCGGGTGACATCGCGGAAGATGCGGGCGCCCTTGGCGTCCAGCGTCAGGTGCACGGCAGCCTGCTGGGTCTGCGAGTCGCGGCCGGGCTGGGCGTCCTGCAGGTTCTCGCCGGTCAGGATGACCTGGCGGCGCACCAGGATGCCACGGCCGTCGCGGTCGTTGTAGCGTTCCAGGCCGAACGGCACGGAACCGCCCAGCAGCGCGGCCTGCGCGGCGGGGGAATCGTCGACCATGCGGATTTCGAGGGTGGCGGTGCGGCCCAGCAGTTCCTTGGCCTTGGCCACGTCCTGCACGCCGGGCAGCTGCACCACGATGCGGTCGTTGCCCTGTTGCTGGATGACCGGTTCGGCCACGCCCAGCTCGTTGATGCGGTTGTGCAGGGTGTTGATGTTCTGCTTGAGCGCGGAATCCTGCACGCGGGTGACGGCGGCCGGGTTCAGGGCGCCGATCAGCAGCTGCTTGCCGTTTTCCTCGCGCTCGGTGAATTCCAGGTCGGGCAGGCGGCTGCGCAGCGTCGAGATGGCGCGGTCGCGGTCCTGCGTGTCGTTGAAGGTGGCGGCTACGCCCATGCCGGAGCGTTCCACGCCGGCCACGTTGACCTTCTGGTCGCGCAGCACCGAGCGCACGTCGGCGGCCAGCGAGTCATAGCGGGCGGTCAGGGCGCCCTGCATGTCCACCTGCAGCAGGAAGTGCACGCCGCCGCGCAGGTCCAGGCCCAGGTACATGGGCTTGGGGGCGAACCAGCCCAGCGCGCGCATCCAGGGCGGCGAGGCGGGCAGCAGGTTCAGCGCCACGGTGTACTGCGGGTCGCCGGAGACGGTGTTCAGGGATTTGTCGATCAGGTCGCGCGCCTGCAACTGCAGGTCGGTCGAGGTGAAGCGGGCGCGCACGGTGCCGAGCGTGCCGTTCTGTTCGAAATAGACCCCTTCGTTGGGGATCTTGGCGTCGGTCAGGATCTGCTCGACCCGGCTCAGCATGGCGGGCTCGACCTTGACGGTGGCCTTGGCGCTGGAAACCTGGACGGCAGGCGATTCGCCGTAGAAATTGGGAAGCGTATACAGCAGGCCTATGACGACCGCCACCAGGACCGTTATGTATTTCCAGAGGGGATAGCGGTTCATTGCCGGCTACTTCATGTCAGGGTGAAAGGGTCCGCCCGGCGCGGGCGCCGGGCGGAGTCTGGCGTGGCGGCCGGACCTGCCGGCCCGGCGCAGCACCATGTGACTCTTACAGGGCCTTGATGGTTCCCTTGGGCAGCACGGCCGAGACCGACGACTTCTGCATGATGACCTCGACGGGCTTTTCGGCCAGTTCCGAGACTTCGACGGTGACGTAGCTGTCGTTGACCTTGGTGACCTTGCCCAGCATGCCGCCGGCGGTGACGACTTCGTCGCCCTTGGCCAGGGCGGCGATCAGATTGCGGTGCTCTTTCTGGCGCTTCATCTGGGGACGGATCATCAGGAAATAGAGGATCACGAACATCAGAATGATGGGCAGCATGCCCATGAGCGCGCCGCCCTCGGGCGCTGCGGCCTGGGCCATGACGAGGCTGGCGGTATCGATAGCGGACATGGAATTCTCCTGCGTGTTTGGTCTTTAGGGTTTGTTGAGTTCTTGGTTGCCGGCGCGCTTCGAGGCTGCGCCGCATGCGCTGTCCCCGCGCGAGCCTTGGACAGGGCAAGCCGACTATTGTATCTAGGTTCTGCGCGCGCTCCCGTGTCGCAGGCTGCCCCCGGCCCGCCGGGCAGGGCGGGGTTCCGGGTTTTCCATGAGAGGCGGCCTGCGGCTTGGGCGGACGCTAGTCCACGCCGCGGGCGCGGTCGGCGGCGAACTGGGCGCGCCAGGCGTCGAAGCGGCCTTCGGCGATCGCCTCGCGCATTTCTTTCATGATAGTCAAATAGAAGTGCAGGTTGTGCAGCGTATTCAGGCGCGCGCCGGTGATCTCGTTGGCGCGCTGCAGATGATGCAGGTAGGCGCGCGAGAAATTCGAGCAGGTGTGGCAGGCGCAGCTGGGGTCCAGCGGACGGGTGTCGTCGCGGTGCTTGGCGTTGCGGATCTTGACGTCGCCGAAACGGGTGAACAGCCAGCCGTTGCGCGCGTTGCGGGTCGGCATGACGCAGTCGAACATGTCCACGCCCCGCGACACGCCCTCGACCAGGTCTTCCGGCGTGCCCACGCCCATCAGGTAGCGCGGCGCCTGCGTCGGCAGCTTGGGCGTGACGTGCGCCAGTATGCGCATCATGTCTTCCTTCGGCTCGCCCACCGACAGGCCGCCGATGGCGTAGCCGTGGAAACCGATGTCCTGCAGCCCGGCCAGCGACTCGTCGCGCAGCGATTCGTACATGCCGCCCTGAACGATGCCGAACAGCGCGTTGGGATTGCCCAGGCGGTCGAACTCGTCGCGCGAGCGCCGCGCCCAGCGCAGCGACATGCGCATCGAGCGGGCCGCTTCCTCGACCGTGGCCGGACGGCCGTCGATCTCGTAGGGCGTGCATTCGTCGAACACCATCACGATGTCCGAGTTCAGCGAGCGCTGGATGCGCATCGATTCCTCGGGCGTCAGGAACAGGCGCGCGCCATCGATAGGCGAGGCGAACTTGACGCCTTCCTCGGTTATCTTGCGCATGCCCTGCAGGCTGAACACCTGGAAGCCGCCCGAGTCGGTGAGGATGGGCTTGTCCCACTGCATGAAGCCGTGCAGGCCGCCATGCTTTTCCATGATTTCCGTGCCCGGGCGCAGCCACAGGTGGAAGGTGTTGCCCAGCACGATCTGGGAGCCGATTTCCTTGAGCTCGTGCGGCAGCATGGCCTTGACGCTGCCATAGGTGCCCACGGGCATGAAGATGGGCGTCTCGACCACGCCGTGGTTCAGCGTGATGCGGCCGCGGCGGGCGCCGCCGTCGGTGGCGAGCAGTTCGAAGTTCAGTCCGGTCATGGTTGTTGTGCGGGGGATTCGATGAACATGGCGTCGCCGTAGCTGAAGAAGCGGTAGCGCTGGGCCACCGCGTGGGCGTAGGCGCGGCGGATCGGCTCGACGCCGGCCAGCGCCGACACCAGCATCAGCAGGGTCGACTGGGGCAGGTGGAAGTTGGTGACCAGGGCGTCGACCACGCGGTACTGGTAACCCGGCGTGATGAACAGGCGCGTGTCGCCCTGGGCGGCGGCCAGCGGCATGCCGGGGGCCGCCGTGGCGGCGGTCTGCGCGGCGGCCGATTCCAGGGCGCGCACGCTGGTGGTGCCGATGGCGATCACGCGGCCGCCGCGCGCGCGGGCGGCGGCGATGGCGTCCACGGTGGCCTGCGGCACGGTGAACCATTCGGCGTGCATGATGTGGTCTTCCAGCTTGTCGACCCGCACCGGCTGGAAGGTGCCCGCGCCCACGTGCAGCGTGACGAAGGCGCGTTCCACGCCCAGGGCGTCCAGCTGGTCCAGCGTGGCCTGGTCGAAGTGCAGGCCGGCGGTGGGCGCCGCGACGGCGCCCGGTTCGCGCGCGTACACCGTCTGGTAGCGGGCGTCGTCGCCGGCGTCGGCCTCGTGCGTGATGTAGGGCGGCAACGGCGTGGCGCCGTGGGCGTCCAGCAGGTCCAGCACCGGACCGGAAAAGCGGATGTCGAACAGCTCGCCCTCGCGGCCCAGCACCACGGCGTCGAAGGCGTCGGCCAGGCGCAGCCCCATGCCGGGGCCGGGCGACTTGCTGGCGCGCACGTGGGCCAGGGCGCGGTCGGGCTCGGTGATGCGCTCGACCAGCACCTCGACCTTGCCGCCGGTGGTCTTGTGGCCGTTCAGCCGGGCCTTGATGACGCGGGTGTCGTTGAAGACCAGCAGGTCGTCAGGCCGCAGCAGGCCGGCCAGGTCGGCGAAGCGCCGGTCATGCAGCTGGCTGGCGTCATCCAGGTGCAGCAGCCGGCTGCCGGTGCGTTCGGCGGCGGGCGTCTGGGCGATGAGCTCGGGCGGCAGCTCGTAGTCGAAGTCGGAAACGGTGAGAGATCGGGTCACGCGGGCATCTGGCAGGAGAGGCCGGGCGGCGCGGGCCGCCGGCGGGGCCGTTCGTCATGGAATCGGCCGGGAAGGCCGGCCGAGTCGTACCGGGCAGGCCTGAGGCAACTCGCTATTGTAAAGGCAGGCCGGCCGGCGAGCGGCACCCGCTGCCGGGCCGCCTGTCAGGCGTGTCGGTCGGGGGCGCTGGTCAGGTCCGTCCGTCAGGCCCGCCAGCCCAGCCGGCGCGAGCAGTCGGCGGCGGCGGCCAGCAGCCCGCGCACCGAGGCGCCGTCGGGCGACAGGTCGAAGCCGCCGTGCAGCCCCAGGCTGGTGAGCGCGCCCGCCAGGCCGCCTTGGGCGTCGCGTACCGGCACGCTGACCGAATCGATGCCGTGCAGCAGATGGCCGCTGACCGTGGCGTAGCCGCGTTCGCGCGTGGCGCGCCAGTGCGCGCGCAGCGCCGCGGCGGGATCGGCCGGCGGCTTGGCCGCGTCCAGCAGCCAGGATGCGTCGGCGCCCTGGCGCAGCTGCGCGTCCCACTCGGCCAGGGCGCGGGGCAGGGCCAGGTCCTCGGGCAGCCAGGCGGCATAGACCCGGCCGGTGGCGCTGTTGAGCAGGGGCAGCACCGAGCCGACCCGCACGTTCACGGTTACGGGCAGGCGCGCGTCGCGCCACTGCACGATGGTGGGGCCGTGCTGGCCCCAGATGGAGATGAACACGGTCTGGCCGATGGCGCCGCTCAGCGCGTCCAGGCCATCCGCCGCCAGCTTGACGAAGTCGACCTCGGCCAGGGCGGCCAGCCCGGTGTGCAGCGCCTGCGGGCCCAGGCGGTAGCGGGCGCTGGCGGGGTCCTGCTCGACATAGCCGCGCCGTTCCAGCGAGACCAGGTAGCGATGGACCTTGGCGCGCGGCATGTCCAGGCTGCGGCCCAGTTCGGACACGGATTGCGCGCCGCCCAGCTCGGCCAGGCGGGTCAGGACGTCCAGCGCGATTTCCGCGGACTGGATGCCGGTGCTGCTGTCTGTTGACATGTGGATGTCTCTTATTAGAATACGCGTATCACTAAAAAATACATCAGCCGGTCACGGCGAACAATCCGGAGACAAACATGAAGATGTCCATTTTCTCGGTCCAGGACCATTACCCCTCGGCGCCGCGCAGCCTGGGGCAGCTCTACGGCCAGGTGCTGGAACAGGCGCGCCAGGCCGAGCGCCTGGGCTACGACACGTTCTGGGTGGCCGAGCACCACTTCCATGAATATGGCGCCGTGCCCAATCCGGCCGTGTTCCTGGCGGCGCTGTCGCAGCAGACGCGCCGGCTGCGCCTGGGCACGGCGATCTCCATCCTGACCTTCCACAACCCGCTGACGGTGGCGGAAAACTATGCCCTGGTGGACCAGCTTTCGCAAGGAAGGCTGTCGCTGGGCGTGGGCTCGGGCTATCTGAAGCATGAATTCGAGGGTTACGACGTCGATCCTGCCATCAAGCGCGAGCGCTTCGACGAGAACCTGATGCTGGTCGAGCGCCTGCTGGCCGGCGAGCGCGTCACGCACGAAAGCCGCCACAACACCATCCGCGGCGTGCAGATCAATGTGCAGCCGGTGCAGCAGCCGGTGCCGGTCTATGTGGCCATCCTGCGCCGCGAGGCCGCCTATCACGTGGGCCGCCAGGGGCGCCGCATGCTGTTCGTGCCCTACGCGGCGGTGGACAGCTTCGAGGAAATCGGCCTGATGATGCAGGACTACCGGCGCGGGCTGGCCGAGGCGGGCATCGAGGACGTGTCCGGCATGGCGGCGGTGGCGCTGCACACCCATGTCGCCCAGACCGACGCGCTGGCGCGCGAGCGCGCCGCCAGCGCCTTCGACCTGTACGTGGACACGCGCCTGTACGCGCGCAAGCAGGTCTACGCCGACATCATCGCCAGCGGCCTGTCGCTGTTCGGTTCGCCGCGCACGGTGGCCGACAAGCTGGCGCGGCTGGCGGACATGGGGCTGGACCACGTCATGAGCCTGCACAACTTCGGCCTGCTGTCCCAGGATCTGGTGCTCGATTCCATGCGCGGCCTGATGGAAGAGGCCATGCCGCTGTCCGGCGTGGCGTCGGCCGCCGCCCAGCCCGCCTGAGCCGGCGGCCGGCCACGGAGCGTCCGATGAGCGACTGCCTGGATCTGAGCCCGGCCCGCATGCGCCAGGCGCTGGGCCGCTACGCCACCGGCGTCACGGTGGTGACCGCCGCGGGCGCGCAGGGGCCGATCGGCATGACCGTGAATTCCTTCGCCTCGGTCTCGCTGGATCCGCCGCTGGTGCTGTGGAGCCTGCGCCGGGCCAGCCTGCTGCATGCCGAGTTCGTCGCCCGGCCTGCCTTCGCGGTGCATGTGCTGGGCGCCAGCCATCGCCATCTGGCGCGGGCGTTCGCGCAGACGGCCGAGGACCGCTACGCCGGGCTGGACTGGTATCCGGGCCATGACGGCCTGCCGGTGTTCGACGACTGCGTGGCGCGCTTCGAATGCGCCACCCGCCAGGTGCTGGACGCCGGCGACCACGCCATCCTGATCGGCGAGGTCCTGCGCCTGCACCTGTACGACGACGAGGCCGGCGCGCTGGTGTTCTGCAACGGCGCGTTCTCGACGCACGGAGGCGTGCCCGCCTGAATCCTTACCCGCCGCAGGGGGCCGGCACATCCCGAAAACAAAGCCCCCGACCCCAAAGGAGATCGCGTATGAGCCCACGTTGCACCCTGAACGCCGCCCTGATGCTCGCGCTGACGGCCGGCCTGCTTGCCGGGGGCGCCGCGCCCGCGCAGGCGCAAGTGAAGATCGGCGCCACCTTGTCCGCCACCGGGCCGCAGGCCTCGCTGGGCATTCCCGAACGCAACACCGTGAGCCTGTTGCCCGCCGAGATCGGCGGGGCGAAGGTCGAATACGTGGTGCTGGACGACGCCTCGGATCCGACCCGCGCCGTCAGCAATTCGCACAAGCTGATCTCCGAGAACAAGGTCGACCTGATCATCGGTTCCAGCACCACACCCAATACGATGGCGATGCTGGACACGGTGGCCGCGGGCGCCACCCCGGTGATCACGCTGGCGTCCTCGGCCCGGTTGATCGAGCCGATGGACGACAAGCGGCGCTGGGTGTTCAAGACGCCGCATTCCGATTCGCTGATGGCCGAGGGCATCGCGCGCCATGCCGCCGCCCAGGGCGTGAAGAAACTGGCGTTCATCGGCTTCAACAATGCGCTGGGCGAGACTTTCTGGGTGGAAGTCGAGAAGGCGGCCAAGAAGCACGGCATCGAGCTGGTGGGCAAGGAGAGCTTCGCGCCCACGGACACCTCGGCCGTGGCGCAGACCCTCAAGCTGGTCGGGGCGGCGCCGGACGCGGTGGTGGTGGGGGCGTCCGGCACGCCGGCCGCGATGCCGGCCCGGGCGCTGCGCGAGCGCGGCTACCAGGGCAAGATCTATTTCAACCACGGCGTGGCCAACAACGACTTCCTGCGCGTCTGCGGCGCGGCCTGCGAGGGCGCCTGGGTGCCGGTGGGGCCGGTGATGGTGGCCGGCCTGCTGCCCGACAGCCATCCGGTCAAGGCCAGCGCCCAGGCCTTCGCCGCCAAGTACGAGGCCGTCCATGGCGCGGGCAGCGTGTCCCTGTTCGCCGCCTACACCTGGGACGTGGGGCTGTTGCTGCAACAGGCCGTGCCCGTGGCGCTGAAGGCGGCCAAGCCGGGCACGCCCGAATTCCGCGCGGCGCTGCGCGACGCGCTGGAAAATGTGAAAAACCTGCCCACGGCCACCGGCGTGGTCAATATGAGCCCGGCCGACCACAACGGCCTGGACGAGCGCGCCCTGGTCATGGCGACGGTTGCGGGCGGCAAGTGGCGGGTGCAGTAGGGGGCTGCCAACGCCCGCAAGCGCTCCAGGTTTTGTATGCTCTCGGTTTTGCCGGATAAGCATTCAGGTGGTCGGGGCATGACGGGATACAACAGGGCGGTGGCGGGAACGGGCCGGTTCAGGCGGTGGCTGGCGGGCGGACTGCTGGCCCTGGCCGGCGGCGTGGCCTGCGCCCAGGTGCCCGGCCTGCCGCCGGCCGTGGTCAAGGCCTGGAAGGAAACCAAGCTGCCGGACAGCGCCCTGTCCCTGGTGGTGCAGGAGGTGGGCGGCCCGCGCCTGGTGGCGCTCAACGCCAAGGAACCGCGCAATCCGGCCTCGGTCATGAAGCTGGTGACCACCTGGGCGGCCTTGTCCGAGCTGGGGCCCAACTACGTCTGGCGCACCGAATTCATGACCGAGCCGGGCGCCCGGCCCGACGCCAAGGGCGCGTTGTCCGGCCCGCTGTACCTGCGCGCCGGCGGCGATCCGCAGTTCCTGATGCAGGATCTCTGGGTGCTGCTGCGCGAGCTGCGTCTGCGCGGCGTCAAGCAGATCAACGATCTGGTGATCGACCGCAGCATCTTTGGCCAGGTGGGCACCGATCCCGGCGCCTTCGACGGCGCGCCCGACCGCGCCTACAACGCCAGCCCGGACGCGCTTATGGTGGGATTCGGCGCCGTGCGCCTGATGTTCCTGCCGGACGCCGCGGCCCACAAGTGGGTGCCGCTGATCGATCCGCCGCTGCCCGGCCTGAAAATCGAGGGCAAGGTGGAATGGACCGAGGCGCGCTGTCCCGGCGCGCCCGTGGTCTCGACCGAGCCTCTCATCACCCAGCAGGGCGTGACCCTGCGCGTCAGCGGCAAGGTGGCGGGCTCCTGCGGCGAGTTCAGCCTGTACCGCCTGGCGCTGTCGCAGCCCGACTACGCCACCGAGGTGTTCCGCATGCTGTGGCGCGAGCTGGGCGGCACCTTCAAGGGCCAGGTCCGCACGGGCATGGTGCCGGGTGACGCCGTGGTGCTGGCCTCGCACGACTCGCCGACGCTGGCCGAGGTCATCCGCCAGATCAACAAGCGCAGCAACAACGTCATGGCGCGCACGCTGCTGTTGACGCTGGGCGCCGAGCGCGGCCGCAAGCCGGCCACCGTGGCCAGCAGCGAGGCCGTGGCCAAGAGCCTGCTGGCGCGCCAGGGCCTGGACATGCCGGAACTGGTCATCGACAACGGCGCCGGCCTGTCGCGCGAGGCGCGCGTGTCCGCCGACAGCCTGGCGTCAATGCTGACCGTGGCCTGGAATTCGCCGGTCATGCCGGAGTACATTTCGTCCCTCGCCATCGCCGGCGTGGACGGCACCGTGCGCCGCCGCCTCAAGGGCGACGGCACCCAGGGCATGGCCCACCTGAAGACCGGCTCGCTGCGTGACGTGCGTTCCATCGCCGGTTACGTGCTGGGCGCCAGCGGCAAGCGCTACGTGCTGGTCAGCATGGTCAACCACGAGCAGGCCGGCTCGGTGCGCGCCTTCGACGACGCGCTCATCGCCTGGCTGGCCGAACAATAGAGCATGGTCCATGCCGGCTCCGCCGGGGCGGTCTTTTCCACCCTGGGCGGTCCGGCGATAAAAAATCCCGCAAACCGATTACGATTCTCTGGCGCGGTATCCGAGGCCGACGGCGCACAAGCGCCGCGTCGCCCGCCGCCGCGCCTGAGGCGAACAACCCCGACTCTCAATAATCTGGAGATTTACGCACATGCCCGTGCACGAAATCCGTCACCCGCTGATCCGCCACAAGCTCGGGATCATGCGCCGCGCCGACCTCAGCACCAAGAGCTTCCGTGAACTGTCGCAGGAAGTGGGCGCCTTGCTCACCTACGAGGCGTCCAAGGACCTGCCGCCGGCGCCCGCCACCGTCGAGGGCTGGTGTGGCCAGGTCCAGGTCGAGAAGATCGCCGGCAAGAAAGTCACCGTGGTGCCCATCCTGCGCGCCGGCATCGGCATGCTGGACGGCGTGCTGAGCCTGATACCCGGCGCCAAGGTCAGCGTGGTGGGCGTGGCCCGCAACGAGGAAACGCTGGAAGCCCATACCTACCTGGAACGCCTGGTCGGCGAACTGGATCAGCGCCTGGCGCTGATCGTCGATCCCATGCTGGCCACCGGCGGCTCCATGGTCGCCGCCATCGACCTGCTCAAGAAGGCGGGCTGCAAGGAAATCCGCGCGCTGGTGCTGGTGGCCGCGCCGGTGGGCATCGACGCCGTGCTGGCCAAGCACCCGGACGTGCACATCTACACGGCGTCCATCGACGACCACCTGAACGAGCACGGCTACATCGTGCCGGGCCTGGGCGACGCTGGCGACCGCATCTTCGGCACGACCCAGAAGACCGACTGACGGCAATTGGCCGCCGGAAGCGCCGCGCGCTTCCGGCGCGGCGGCCTCAGGCGGCCAGGCGCTGCGGCTGGCCGCCGCCACGGCCGCCATCGATGTGGCTGCCGAACCATTGCAGGCGGGACGCCAGTCCCGCCACCTCGCCCACGATGAGCAGGGCGGGAGAGCGGATGTCGTGCGCCCGCGCCAGTTTGGGCAGATCCTCCAAGCCGCCGGACAGCACGCGCTGTTCAGGGCGGCTGCCGTTCTCGATCAGCGCGAACGGCGTGTCCGGCGCGCGGCCGTGCGAGATCAGCCGGCGGCTGAGCGCGTCCAGCTGGCCCACGCCCATGTAGAACGCCAGCGTTTGCTTTTCGCGGGCCAGCGCGGGCCAATCCAGGTTGTCTTCGTCGTCGCGGCAGTGGGCCGTCACCAGCCGGACCGACTGTGCGTGCTCGCGGTGCGTCAGCGGAATGCCGGCGTAGGCGGCGCAGGCCAGCGCCGCCGTGATGCCAGGCACCACTTCATAGCGCACGCCGTGCTCGCGCAGATATTCGAGTTCCTCGCCGCCGCGTCCGAAGATGAAGGCGTCGCCGCCCTTGAGCCGCACCACGCGGCGTCCGGCGCGCGCATGCTCGACCAGCAGCGCGTGGATGCGGGCCTGGGTGGCATGATGGTCTTCGCCGGGCTGCTTGCCCACCGACACGCGCTGCGCGTCGCGTCGCGCCAGGGCCATGATGTCGTCGCTGACCAGGCGGTCGTACAGGATCACGTCGGCCTCGTTCAGCGCCCGCAGCGCCTTGAGCGTCAAGAGGCCCGGGTCTCCCGGTCCGGCGCCCACCAGCACCACGCTGCCCTCGGCGGGACGCAGGGGCTGGTCCAGGGCGGCGGCCAGCGCGGCCTCGGCCTGGTCCGGGCGCTGCTGGCGCAACAGTCCGGCCACGGGGCCGTCCAGCAGCCAGTCGTAGAAGCGGCGCCGAGCGCCCAGGTCGGGGTGGCCGGCGCGGATGCGCTGGCGGTAGCGCTCGGCCAGTCCGGCCAGCTGGCCCAGGGTGTGGTCGAACAGCGATTCGATGCGTTCGCGCAGGCGGCGGGCGAGCACCGGGGCCACGCCCGAGGACGAGATCGCCACGATCACCGGCGAGCGGTCCACGATGGACGGCACCTGGAACGAGGACAGCGCCGGATCGTCCACCACATTGCAGAACAGGCGGCGGGCCTCGGCGGCCTCGGACACCTCGCGGTTGACGCCGGCGTCGTCGGTGGCGGCCACGGCCAGCCAGACGGCGTCCAGCCAGGCGGGGTCGAACCGGCCCGGAAGGTGACGGATGCGGCCTTCGGCGGCCAGCGCGGCCAGGGCGGGCGTCAGCTCGGGCGCGCCCACGGTCACGGCGGCGCCCGCTTCGAGCAGCGCCAGCGTCTTGCGTTCGGCAACGGCGCCGCCACCCACGACCAGCGCGGGGCGGCCGTTCAGATCGGCGAACAGGGGGAAGAGCTTCATATAGGGATCGGCCTCGGGCATGCCCGGCAGGGTGTCAGCCGATCATAGGGATGGGGTCTCATCCTCACAACTTTTGTTTTTTTGAATCCATATATCCAGAATTTATTAGCGTGGCTCGCCATTCCCGCTCGGGGCACGGGCCGGAGCGGCCTCGCGGCCGGCCCTTGCAGCGGGGCGGCCCGGTCACGTTCCGATACGTCCCGGCTTTGCCCGCGGTGTAGTATCAAGCCCGGTGCCGCGCGTGCGCGGCAGGCGTTTTCAGGATTCAGGGAGCAACGGGTGGCATTGCGAAAATTGATGTTGTTGACGGTGATGACGGGCGTGGTCGGCACGGCGCAGGCCGGCGTGTGCGACGCGCAATTCATGCACGACGGCGGCACCGTGCAGCTGACCGGCACGGGCAACCTGGCGCTAGGCGCCGACCTGAGCTTTGCCGAGGTTACCAAGAGCAATGGCGACAATTGTCGCGCGCGGGTGCAGGGCGTGGCGCGCTTCAGCTACGCCGGCCTGCCGCCGGGCAAATCGAAGCTGGACTATTTGATGACGGTCAAGAACGGTCAGGCGACCTTCCTGAAATACGCGTCCGCCGGCGAGGCGCCCCAGCCTTCCGAGGGCCAGTTCGACCTGCGCATGCTGGGCCTGTTCGCCTATGACGGCAAGCTCAATGCTGGCCAGAAACTGCCTGGCTCGTCCTTCCGCCTGAAGATCGGCAAGGACGCGCCGGTGGGCGGCCAGCCCAGCACCACCGTGCGCATCGGCCAGAAGACGGTGGGGCAGCAGAAGCCAGTGGACACGGCGCTGGGCAAGCAGTCCTGCCACCCCATCACCTATACCCGCAATTCCGATCCCACCATGGCTTCGTTCCAGGGCCTGACGATTCCGATTCCCGGCATGAACACCACGGTCACCGATTGGTACTGCCCGGCGGTGAACCTGGTGATGAAGCAGGACATCGACCAGGGCGGCGTGAAATCCGCCGTCGAGATCACGCAGATCAAGTAGCGCGGGGCCGCGGCCGCCTGCGGGGCGCGACGCGGCTGGTATGATGTTTTTGTCATCGACACACAACAGGAGCTCAACACATGGCCACCAAGAAAACCGACGACGCGGCGAAAGAACGCCTGATCGACAGTGTCAAGACCAGCCTGAACGATGCTGAGAGCCTGCTGCGCGAAGCCGCCAGCAGCACCGGCGACAAGGCCAATGAATTGCGCGACCGCGCGCTGACTTCCCTGAAGCGCACCCGCGAAGCCCTCTACGAGGCGCAGGACGCGGTGCTGGAACGCGGCCGCAAGGCGGCGCGCGCCACCGACGACTACGTGCACGACAATCCCTGGCAGGCCATCGGCATCGCGGGCGTGACCGGCCTGCTGCTCGGCCTGCTGATCAGCCGCCGCTGACGGGAACGGCGCGGCTTGCGCGGCGGCCCGGACGCATCGTCCGGTCGCCCGCGAGGTCGCGCCATGCCTCATGGGTCTGCGTAAATCTGTATTTGGCGTCGCCTCCGGCCTGGTCGGGCTGCTGCGCACGCGTCTGGAGCTGCTGGCTCTGGAGGCGGCGGATGAAAAGGCGCGGCTGCTGAAGCTGCTGGGCATGGCCTTCGCCGCCTTGCTGTTCCTGACGCTGGCGGTGCTGGTGTTCACGGTCAGTATCGCGGTGGCCTTCTGGCCCACCGAAAACCGCTATCTGGCGCTGGGCCTCTTGGCCGGGCTCTACGCGGTGCTGGGCGTGGGGCTGCTGGTCGCGGTCAGGCAGGCGTTGCTCTATGGCCCGCCGCCGTTCTCGGCCACGCTGGAAGAGCTGGGCCGCGACGCGGAACTGCTCGAGCGCGTGCGCGACGCGCAGGACGATGATCCGCGCCGGCGCGGGGAGGACTGAGCCATGGCCAAGCGTTCTCCCTCCATCGACCGCGCGGTGCGCATCGAGCTGCTGCGCGCGCGCGCCGCCATCGAGCGCGAATCCCTGGCCCAGAGCATCGCCAGCGCCGGCCGCAAGCTGGAGCCGGCCTCGCTCATCAAGGGCCTGCTGCCCGGACTGGCGTCCAGCAACGCGTCACGTTGGGCCTTGCAGGCCATCGGCCTGGCGCGCCGTTATCCACTGGTCAGCTCGTCGCTGTCCGCCATGTTCATGCGTGGCGGCAAGCGCTTTCGCCTGTTGAAGGTCGCGGCGGGCGCGCTGGTGGGCTGGCAGCTGTGGAAAACCTGGCAGGAAGCCAGGGACGACGGTGACAAGGACTCTCGCTGAGACGCGAGGCGGTTTGACAAAATCGAAGGGGCTCTTGCGGCCCCTTCGATTTTTCGGCGCGGCTACAGCCCCAGCTCGCTCCACATGCCGTCCACGCGCTGCTTGACCTCGGCGTCCATTACGATGGGCGTGCCCCATTCGCGGCTGGTCTCGCCCGGCCATTTGTTGGTGGCGTCCAGGCCCATCTTGCCGCCCAGGCCCGAGACGGGCGAGGCGAAGTCCAGGTAGTCGATTGGCGTGTTCTCGACCAGCAGCGTGTCGCGCACCGGGTCCATGCGCGTGGTCATGGCCCAGACCACTTCCTTCCAGTCGCGCGGGTCGATGTCCTCGTCCACCACCACGATGAACTTGGTGTACATGAACTGGCGCAGGATGCTCCACAGGCCGAACATGACGCGCTTGGCGTGGCCGGCGTACTGCTTGCGGATCGACACGACGGCCAGGCGGTAGCTGCAGCCCTCGGGCGGCAGGTAGAAGTCCACGATCTCTGGCAACTGGCGGCGCAGCAGCGGCACGAACACTTCGTTCAGCGCCACGCCCAGCACGGCCGGCTCGTCCGGCGGTTTGCCGGTGTAGGTGGAGTGGTAGATGGGATTGCGCCGCATCGTGATCCGTTCCACCGTGAAGACCGGGAACCAGTCCTGCTCGTTGTAGT
>NZ_JAGTJY010000097.1:0-22707 GCF_018195695.1 Achromobacter sp. Marseille-Q0513
CCGCCCGCAGGGTTGCCGCGCACCCGAGCGCGGCCGCCCCCGTCCAGCGCGACCAGGTCCGGGCCGGCCCGCTTCACGCGGCCCGCCCGGGGAACACCCACCCCGGCCAGCAGCCCCAGCAAGGTGGACTTGCCCGAGCCCGAGCTGCCCGTGATGGCCACGGCGCTGCCCGCCTCGACCGTAAAATCGATTCCTTCCAGGATAGACAGCGTGCCGCCGGCGTCGGCGACCCGCTTGCCCAGCCCTTTCACCTCGATCGAGTTATTGCTATCCATGCGCCTATTTTTCCGTCTGCTGTACACGTCCGTCCTGACCGCCGCCGCCATCGCGCCCGGCCACGCTCAGACTGTCCCCACGGCCCAAGGTTCCGCGCCGCGCGCGGTGCTGGTGCTGGGCGACAGCCTGTCCGCTGAATATGGCATCAAGCGCGGCACCGGCTGGGTGCCGCTGCTGTCCGAGCGGATTTCGCAACAATACCCCAAGTACAAGGTCGTCAACGCCAGCATCAGCGGCGACACCACCAGCGGCGGCGTCGCCCGCCTGCCCGCGCTGCTGCGCCAGCACGCGCCGGCCGTGGTGATGCTGGAGCTGGGCTCGAACGACGCGCTGCGCGGCCTGTCGCTGACCATGACCGAGCAGAACCTGCGCAACATGGCCCAGGCCGCGCGCCAGGCCGACGCCGACGTCGTCATCGTGGGCATGCAGATCCCGCCCAATTACGGGCGCGACTACACGCAGCGCTTCGCGCAGTTGTTCCCTACGGTGGCCAAGGACGAAAAAGCCCGGCTCGTCCCCTTCCTGATGGAAGGCATTGCGACGAACCGGGCCATGTTCCAGGCTGACGGCATCCATCCCAACGAGGATGCCCAGCCCCAACTGCTCGATAACGTGTGGCCGGCGCTGCGGCCACTGCTCAACTAGCCTGGCGGGCTCAGCCCGCCGAGGCGGGCTGCTCGCCCTTGATGGCGTCGGCCGAGGCCGGCAGCAACTGCACCTTGTACTGCTCGCGCAGCATGCGCAGCAGGGCTTCGCTCTCGGCCTGGCCATAAGCGCCGGCCAACTGGCCCGCCAGGCTCTCGCGCTCGGCCTGCTCGACCTTGCCCGCTTCGACCTTTTCCAGGCGCGCCACCATATAGTCGGCGCCAGCCTGCACGCCGACATAGGCGGGCAGCGCGCCGGCCGGCTGGCGCATGATGGCGTCCAGCACCGCGCGCGGCAGACCGCCCGGATCCTGGCGCGACACAATCACCACGCCGGCGAAGCCTTCGGGCGAGGCTGCCGGATTGGCCTTGTCGGCGGCCAGCGCGGCTTCGCCAGCCTGCTTGGCGGCTTCGGCCGAGCGCTCGTCCAGCAGCTTGGCGCGGATGGTTTCGCTGACCTTGTCCAGCGGCGGCACGTGGGCCGGCTCCACGGCGGCGACGCGCACGGCCAGCATGGTGTCCGGAGCCAGCTCGATCACGCCGGAATTCTGCTTTTCGCGCAGCACGTCGGCCGAGAACAGCGCCTGGCGCACGCGCGGGTTGTCCAGCAGCGCGGCGTCCGGACCGGCGGCGGCGGAGCCCGGACCGGCCTTGTCGGCGGGGAGCAGGCCTTCGCGGGTCACGCCGGCGGCGGTGCGCAGCTTCAGGCCGACCGCGTCGGCGGCGGGCTGCAGGCTGTCGCGCTGGTCATAGACCTGCTTGCTCAGCTGGCTGGCCATTTCCGAGAAACGCACGGCGGCGAGCTGCTTGCGCACTTCGCCGGCGAGCTGGTCCTTGACCTCGGCCAGCGGCTTGATCGCGGCGGGCTGGATCTCGGTCAGCTTGAGGATGTGCAGGCCGCTGGGGCTTTCGACGACGCCGGAGACCTGGTCCTTGTTCAGGCCGAAGGCGGCCTTGTCCAGAGAACCGGGCAACGCGCCCTTCTGCTGCCAGCCCAGGTCGCCGCCATTGGCGGCCGAGCCGGCGTCCTGCGATTCCTTGCGAGCCAGTTCGGCGAACTTGGACGGGTCGGCCACGGCCAGCTTGTCCAGCTCGTCGGCCTTGGCGCGAGCGGCCTTGCGCGCATCTTCCGAGGCGCCGGCCGGCAGATTGATCATGATGTGGCTGACGCGGCGGCGCTCGGGCTGGCCGAAGCGGGTCTTGTTCTGCTCGTAGTACGAGGCCAGGTCTTCGTCCTTGACCTGCACGCCCTGGGTGGCGGCGGCTTCGTCCAGCACCAGGTACTGCACCTGGACCTGTTCGGGAATCTGCAGCTGCTGCTTGTTGGCGTCGTACCAGGACTGGATGTCGGCCGGGCTCACATCGACCTTCGAACGGTAGTCGGCGGCGGCGAAGCGGCGCAGCTGGACCGAACGGGTCTGGGTCAGCGCGGTTTCCAGCGAGGCCACCACTTCGGCGGGTGCGCGGGCGGTCAAGCCCACGGGCTCGAGCACACGGCCGATCGACAGATCGCGGCGCACGCTGGCCTCGAACGTATTCGTCGTCAAGCCCTGCGCGGCCAGCACCTGATCGTAGCGTTCCCGCGAGAAGACGCCATTGGCCTGGACCTCGGGAACATTCTTGAGGATGTAGTTGCGCAGCGTGGCGTCCGACACCGACAGACGATTGTCGATGACGACGTTCGCCATCAGGCGCTGGTTGATCAGCTCGTTCAGCAGGCTCTGGCGCACGAACGGCGTATCGACCACGGCGGGGTCGAACTGCGCGCCCTGGCGCTGGCGCAACTGCTCCAGTTGATTGCGGTGGGCCTGGTCGAACTCGGCGCGGGTGACGGGCTGGCCCGCGACCGTGGCCAGCTCAGGCTCCTTGCGCATGAAGCTTTCATAGCCCTGTATGCCGACCAGGAAGAAGGACGGCACGATCAGAAGCAGCAGAATGAACTGCATCCAGCGACGATGGCTGCGAATAAATTCGAACATGGAATCCCTGTTGCCGCGCTCCGGACGTAAACCGGGAGCCGCAAGAAAACGCATAAAAAAAGGCGAACGAGCTTCGCCTTGTTCCCACACCGGTTATACACCGGATCAGCCGCGGGATTTTAGCATTTCCCGCCCGCGCGCGACGTTCAGATTCCCTTGATCATCGCCCGGCGCCAGCGCGTCAAGCAGGGAAACCCCGGTTCCGGCGCGCCGGCCCGGCCCGTATCGTGGTCCGTTCCCGGGCGCCCGGCGCCCAGCGACAAACGAGGTTTGCGTTCATGATGACTCCGCGCCTTTCCCCATTCCTCACCCGCGCCGCGGGCGCCACCGCCCTGTTCCTGGCTTGCTCGGCGGCCTGGGGCGCGCCCGTGGCGGCCGTGCACGAGGCCGCCCAGGCCGAGCGGCAGGCCATGCTGGACACCATGCGCGACCTGGTCGGCATCGAATCCGGCAGCAAGGACGTCGAAGGCGTGGAACGCATCGCCGCGCTGGTGCGCGACCGGCTGGCGGCGCTGGGCGGCAAGGCCGAGATCATCCAGCCCGCCCAGGTCTTCCGCCTGGACGACACGCCGGAGAAGGTCGGCCCCATGGTGCGGGCCGAGTTCCTGGGCAGCGGCGACAAGAAGATCATGCTGATCGCCCATATGGACACCGTCTACCGCAACGGCATGCTCAAGGACCAGCCCTTCCGCATCGACGGCGACAAGGCCTATGGCCTGGGCATCGCCGACGACAAGCACGGCGTGGCGGCCATCATCCACACCCTGGCCCTGCTGCGCAAGCTGGACTTCCGCGGCTACGGCAAGATCACCGTGCTGATCAACGGCGACGAGGAAATCAGCTCGCCGGGCGCGCGCGACACCATCACCACCCTCGCGGCCGACCAGGACGCCGTGTTCTCGTATGAAGGCGGCGGCGCCGAAGCCCGGCTGACGCTGGCCACCAGCGGCATCGGCGCGGCCTACCTGACCGTGCAGGGCAAGACCTCGCACGCGGGCGCGCGACCCGAAGGCGGCATCAATGCGCTGTATGAGCTGGCCCACCAGGTGCTGCAGATGGACAAGCTGTCGCAACCCGACAAGGGACTGAAGCTGAACTGGACCGTGGCCCAGGCCGGCACCAACCGCAACGTCATCCCGGGCCAGGCCACGGCCCAGGCAGACGCCCGCGCGCTGCGCGTGGCCGATTTCGACGCGCTGGCGCGCACGCTGGAGGAAAAGTCGCGCAACAAGCTCTTGCCCGAGTCCAAGGTCAGCGTGAAGTTCGAGGTGCGCCGCCCGCCCCTGGAGGCCACCGCCGCCTCGCGCGCGCTGGCCTCGCACGGCGTGGCCATCTACCAGGAGCTGGGCCTGCCCATGAAGGTGGTGGACCGCGCCAGCGGCGGCGGCACCGACGCCGCCTTCGCCGCGCTGAAGGCGCGCGGCCCGGTCATCGAGGGCATGGGCCTGTCCGGCTTCGGCGCCCACTCCAATGACGCGGAGTACATACAGATCGGCAGCATCGTGCCCCGGCTGTACCTGTCGACGCGCATGATCATGGATGTGTCACAGGGCAAGGCGCCGCTGAAATAGGCCATTAGGAGTATCCTTGCAACCCTGCTCCGTAGAACACTCAAGCAACACCCAAATGACCGCAAACCTCCCCTCCTGGCCCTACTCCCGTTACATCGCCCACCGCGGCGGCGGCCGCCTGGCGCCGGAGAACACGCTGGCCGCCATGCGCGTCGGCGCCGAACACGGTTTCACCATGTTCGAGTACGACGTCAAGCTCAGCCGCGACAACGTGCTGGTGCTGATGCACGACGATGACGTGGACCGCAGCTCGAACGGCCACGGCCCTGCCGCCGCCAAGGACTACATCGAACTGGCGCAGCTGGATTTCGGCAGCTGGCACTCGGCCGCCTACGCCGGCGAGCCGCTGCCCACCTTCGCCGCCGTGGCCCGCTACACCGTCGCCAACGGCATCGCCAGCAACGTCGAGATCAAGCCCTGCCCGAGCCGCGAGGCCGAGACCGGCCGCGCCGTGGCGCTGGCCGCCCGCGAGCTGTGGCGCCAATCGGCCACCGCCCCCCTGCTTTCTTCCTTCGCCGAAGAGGCGCTGGCGGCGGCGCTGGAAGCCGCGCCCGAGCTGCCGCGCGCGCTGCTGGTGGAAAAAGTCCCGGCCGACTGGCTGGCGCGCCTGCAGAAGTACCAGTGCGTGGCGCTGAACATCAACCAGAAGGACGCCACCCGCGAGCTGATCGACGCCGTGCATGCCGCCGGCTACCGCATCGCCGCCTGGACCGTCAACGATCCGGAGCGCGCGCGCCTGCTGCTCGACTGGGGCATCGACGGCATCTTCACCGACGAGCTGGCCGCGATCCGGCCCGTCCAGGCTTAAAGGACCGGGCGCCCGTGTTCAGCTACCGCCACGCCTTCCACGCCGGCAACCACGCCGACGTGCTCAAGCACGCCATCCTCGTCCACACGCTGGATTACTTCAACCGCAAGGACGCGCCGTACTGGGTCATCGACACCCATGCCGGCGCCGGCCTGTACAGCCTGGACGGCGACTGGGCCACCAAGACCGCCGAGTCCGCCGATGGCATCGGCCGGCTCTGGGATCGCGACGACCTGCCGCCCATCCTGGCCGAGTACCTGCAGCGCGTCCGCGCCTACAACACCAACGGCCGGCTGCGGCGCTATCCCGGCTCGCCCTGGCTGACGCTCGATGCGCTGCGTCCGTCGGACCGGCTGCGCATGTTCGAGATGCACCCGACCGAGATCGATACGCTGGTCGGCAACCTGGAACACCTGGACCGCAACGCCCAGCGCCAGACCACCATCTACGGCGACGACGGCTTCGAAGGCGTGAAGGCGCTGCTGCCGCCGCCCACGCGGCGCGGCATGGTGCTGATCGATCCGTCCTATGAAGACAAGAACGACTACCGCCGCACGCTGAACACGGTCAAGGAGTGCATCAAGCGTTTCGCCACCGGCACCATCGCCGTCTGGTATCCGCTGGTGCAGCGGCGCGAGGCCAACGAGATGGCCCGCCATCTGGAAAACCTGAAGGTCAAGAGCTGGCTGCACGCCACGCTGACCGTCAAGAAGGCGGCCATCGACGGCTACGGCCTGCACGGCAGCGGCATGTTCCTGGTCAATCCGCCCTGGACGCTGCACGAGGCCCTCAAGCCCGCCATGCCCTATCTGGCGCGCGAGCTGGCGCAGGACGACCGGGCCGGCTTCACGCTGCAATACCGCGAGAACACCTGAGCGGGCGTCCGCCTCAGGGTTGCCGCGCCGCCGCCGCGAGCCAGGCGCGGAACGCCTGCAGCGGCGGATAGCTGGCCTGGCTCGGACGCCAGGCCAGATAGTATTTCTCGGCGCTTTCCACCTGCGCGTCGATGGCCAGCACCAGATCGCCGCGCGCCAGTTCGGCCTCGATCAGGAAGCGCGGCAACAGCGCCACCCCCAGGCCCGACATGGCCGCCTGCGAGGCCAGCGCGAACTGATCCACCAGCATGCCGTTCACGCCCTGGGCCTGCACGCCCATGGCGTGGAACCAGCGCTCCCAGGCGTCCGGCCGGCTTTCCAGGTGCAGCAGCGGCGCCTTCAGCAGATCCGCCGGTGCCTGGAAATCGAACTGCTCGCGCAGCGCCCGGCTGCATGCCGGCACCACCTGCTCGCTCATCAGGAAATCCAGCTCGGCCCCCGGCCATACCGGCAGGCCGAAGTGGATCGCCGCGTCCACCGGCTCGGTGGCGAAATCGAATTGTTCCGGGCGCGTGGCCAGGTTGATGGTGATGCCGGGATTGGCCGCCATGAACGCCGGCAGCCTCGGCGCCAGCCAGCGCGTGCCGAAGGTGGGCAGGATCGCGATGTTGAGCGTGCCGCCCTGCGGATTGGCGCGAAAACCCAGCGTGGCCGCCGACACGCGTTTGAGCGCCTCGCGGATTTCCCGCGCATAGGCCTCGCCGGCCTTGTTCAGCCGCACGGTCTGGCGCTCGCGCACGAACAGGTCCGTGCCCAGCAGCTCTTCCAGCGCGCGGATCTGCCGGCTGACGGCGCTTTGCGTCAGGCTCAGCTCCAGCGCCGCGCCCGTGAAGCTCTGGTGGCGGGCGGCCGCCTCGAAGGCGCAGAGCACGGACATGGAGGGCAGGTATTTGCGCGGGAATTTCATGGGAGTTCATTCTATTTATGAATGACCTTGGACACAAATGTCGGTTGACCCTCTTGCGCACACACCTGGAGAATCACGCAATCGGGAGCTTTTCATGTATTTAATGAATGACATGAAGGTTCTCTGCCAACTCTCTTCCACCTTGACCCCGTTTCCTGCCATGACCCGTTCCGCCCTCGTTTCCCCGGATGACATCCGCACCCGTTTCTCGCGCGCCATGTCCGACATGTACCGCCAGGAAGTGCCGCAATACGGCACCCTGCTGGACCTGGTCGCCGACATCAACGCCAACGTGCTGGCCGGATCGCCGGAACTGCGCGACAGCCTGGCGCGCTCGGCCAGCCTGGAGCGGCTGAACCTGGAGCGCCACGGCGCCATCCGCCTGGGCACGGCCGCTGAACTGGCGACCATGCGGCGCGTGTTCGCGGTGATGGGCATGGAGCCCGTCGGCTACTACGATCTGTCGGTCGCCGGCATTCCGGTCCACTCCACCGCCTTCCGCCCGGTCGGCGACGCGGCGCTGGCGGCCAATCCCTTCCGCGTGTTCACCTCGCTGCTGCGCCTGGAACTGCTCGAAGACCAGGCCCTGGCCGCGCAGGCGCGCGAGATCCTGGAACGGCGCAACATCTTCACGGCGCGCGCGCTGGCGCTGACCGAGCAGTTCGAACGGGACGGCGGCCTGGAGAGCGCCCAGGCGGACGAATTCGTCGAACAGGTGCGCGAGACCTTCCGCTGGCACAGCGAGGCCACCGTCACGGCCGAGACCTACAAGGCGCTGCACGACGCCCATCGCCTGATCGCCGACGTGGTCTGTTTCGCCGGCCCGCATATCAACCACCTGACCCCGCGCACGCTGGACATCGACGCGCTGCAGGCCGCCATGCCGGGCCGCGGCATTCCCGCCAAGGAAGTGGTCGAAGGCCCGCCGCGTCGCAAGCACCCCATCCTGCTGCGCCAGACCAGCTTCAAGGCGCTGGAGGAACCGGTCCGTTTCCTGGGCGCGGACACCGCCGGCACCCATACCGCGCGCTTCGGCGAAGTCGAGCAGCGCGGCATCGCGCTGACCCGCAAGGGCCGCCAGCGCTACGACGCGCTGCTGGCCCGCGCCCGCGAGCAGGCGCCCGGTCAACGCTACGAAGACCGGCTGGCCGAGGTCTTCACGGAATTCCCCGACGACCTGGACGCGCTGCGCGCCGAAGGCCTGGCCTTCTTCCGCTACGCCCTGACCGACGACGGCCTGCGCCACGCCGACCCGTCGGCTGCCGACCTGGACGTCGATGCGCTGCTGGCCCGTGGCCTGGTGCAAGCCAATCCGATCACCTACGAGGACTTCCTGCCCGTGAGCGCGGCCGGCATCTTCCGCTCGAACCTGGGCAGCGCAGAGCAGCGCAACTACTCGGCCAACGAAGCGCGCGCGGCCTTTGAACGCGACCTGGGCTGCGCCGTGCACGACGAGATCGCCCTGTACGAAGCGGCCCAGGCCGAATCGCTGGCGCGCGTCCGCGCCCTGCTCGGCCAGGCCGAAGACGCCGCCCTGCCCGCCTGAACGCCCGCGCCCCGCACAACGAGCCGACCATGAGCCACTCTCCCTACGCCGCCGCCTTCGCCGAACCGGCCGGTTCGCCCATTCGCGAACTGTTTCCCTACCTGAGCCGTCCCGGCATGATTTCCTTCGCCGGCGGCTATCCGTCGCCGACGCTGCTGGATGGCGCCGGCATCGAACAGGCCGCGCAACGGGTCTTCGCCCAGGGCGCCGGTATCCTGCAGTACGGCGCGACCGAGGGCGCCCCGGCGCTGCGCGAGGCGCTGGCGCGGCTCTGCGACGCGCGCGGTATCGAGGCGAAGCCCGAGGACATCCTGGTGACCACGGGCTCGCAGCAGGCTTTCGACCTGCTGGTGCGCGTGTTCGTGGAACCCGGCGACGTGGTCTATGTGGAATCGCCGTCCTATCCGGCGACGCTGCAGGCGCTGCGCCTGGCTGGCGCGCGCATCGAGCAGGTGCCGGTGGACGATCAGGGCATGCGGATCGACGTACTGGAATCGCTGCTGGCGAACGCGCCGGCCGATGCCTTGCCCAAGCTCATCTACACCGTCCCGACCTACTCCAACCCCTGCGGCACGCTGTTGTCCCAGGAACGGCGCGCGCAGCTGGCGAGCCTGGCGGCGCGGCACGGCGTGATCGTGGTCGAGGACGATCCCTACGGCGAGCTGCGCTTCTCGCCCACGGCGGTCGAGCCGATCCACGCGCTGGGCGCCAGGCTGCCGTCTGCCAACCCTGTGATCTACCTGTCCAGCCTGTCCAAGACGCTGGCGCCGGCGCTGCGCGTCGGCTGGATGGTGGCGCCGGCGGAAGTCATCCGTCGCTGCGCCATCGCCAAGCAGACCACCGACCTGTGCACCTCGCCGATCGCGCAGCTGATCGCCGCGGAATACCTGAACGCCGGCCGCTATCCGGACACGGTGGAACGCGCCCGGCGCGAGTACGGCGCCCGCATGCAGGCCATGGTCGACATGCTGCAAGCCGAACTCGGCGGCCGCATCCGGGCCAATCCGCCGGAAGGCGGCATGTTCATCTGGGCCGAGGCGCAGGACGACCTGGCGCCCGGCGCGCTGTTCCAGGCCTGCGTGGACCAGGGCGTGCTGTTCGTGCCCGGCGCGGCCTTCTATGCGGCCAATCCCAAGGCCGGCACCATGCGGCTGTCGTATGCCGCGCCCAACGTGGACCAGATCCGCGAAGGCGTGCGCCGGCTGGCCGCCGCGTACAACAGCGCGCTGTCCGCCGGCAAGTAGTCGCGATGGCAAGCGGGGCCGCGATTGCGGCCCCGGCTTCAAGCGTTCAAGCGGTTTCCTCTACCTGCAGCGCCTCGCGCGCCTGCGCCAGCTTGGCGGCGGCATCGCGCAGCGCCGTGCGCAGGCCTTCCTCGATCACGGGGTGGTAGAACGGCATCTCCAGCATCCGCGCCACGGTCAGCTCCTGCTGCACGGCCCAGGCCAGCAGGTGGCCGATGTGCTCCGCGCTGGGACCGACCATCTCGGCGCCCAGGAAACGGCCAGTCGCGATGTCGGCGTACACGTGCAGCATGCCCCGGTTCTTCAGCATCACGCGCGAGCGGCCCTGGTCGCCAAAATCGACCTGGCCGGTGACGAAGGTGCCCGGCACCAGCCGCGCGTGGCCCTGTCCGGCCAGCGCGATCTGCGGATCCGAGAACACCACCGCCAGCGGCGCGCGCCGCAGACCGGGGCGCACTTCGGGATAGCGCGCGGCGTTCTCGCCGGCGATGCGGCCCTCGTCGGCGGCCTCGTGCAGCAGCGGCGCGTCGGCGTTGGCGTCGCCGGCGATGAAGATGGGCGCATCGCCGGCCTGCATGGTCTCGCGGTCGAACAGCGGCACGCCCTGCTTGTTCAATGCCAGCGAGGTGTGCTCCAGGCCCAGCCCGTCCACGTTGGGGCGGCGGCCGGTGGCGACCAGCGCATAGTCGAAGCGCTCGGTGCGCTCGCTGTTGTCCAGCGCCACATAGCGCACCTCGACCTCATCGCCGACGCGCTTGGTTTCCAGCACGCGGGCGTCCAGATCCAGGTAGAACTCGCGCTGGAAGATCTTGCGGGCGCTCTGGCGCACCAGCGGGTCGCTGATGCCGCCCAGGCTGCCGCTGACGCCGAACACGCGCACCTCGACGCCCAGGCGCGCCAGCGCCTGGCCCAGCTCCAGTCCGATCACGCCCGGACCGAACACGGCCACGCGGCGCGGCAGGTCGTCCCAGGCGAACACGTCGTCGTTCACGACCAGCCGGTCGCCCAGCTCGCGGAATGGCGGCGGCACCGACGGCCGCGAGCCGGTGGCGATCACCACCCGCGAAGCCTGGATCTCGGTATGCTCATCCACGCGCAGCACGGTGTCCGACACGAAGCGCGCCTGGCCGCGAATCTTGTCCTCGGCGGGAATGTTCTCCACTCCATCCAGCACGAAGCCGACGAAGCGGTCGCGCTCGCGCTTGACGCGGTCCATGACCGCCTTGCCATCGACGCTGACCTCGCCTTCCACGCGCACGCCGAACGCATCGGTGTGCGTCGCGGCATGCGCGGCCTCGGCGGCGGCGATCAACAGCTTGGATGGCATGCAGCCCACGCGGGCGCAGGTCGTGCCGTAAGGGCCGCCCTCGATCAGCAGGGCGCGCTTGCCGGCGGCGCGGACGGCGCGATAGGCGGCCAGGCCGGCGGTGCCGGCACCGATGATGGCGACGTCAGTGTGCAGGGTCTTCATATTCATGTGCTCCCGATATGGCGTGGTTGTGCGGTGTCTTGCCTAGGGCGAATTCGCCTTGCTGCGCGGGCTCGGGACGCGACCATCCCCACGGCGCCCGGATGGGGCCGCGCAGGAACACGCGCAGCGGGGGGAATTCGGCGCGTGCTCCGCCATGCAAGGCGCGGAGCCGCGCGGCATGCCGGGCCGCCCGGGCCCGGCATGCCTGATGCCTGTCAGGCGAAATGCGCCTTCAGGTCGTCCAGGCCGCCGATCAGCGAGCCGTTGATGAACACCTGCGGCGCGGTGCCCTTACCCGAGACGGCGCCGATGACGCGGCCGCGGACCTTGTTCTCCAGCGGGATCTCGATCGGATCGAAACCCTTGTCCTGCAGCAGCGCCTTGGCTTCCACGCAGAACGGGCAGCCCGGCTTGGAGAACACGACCACCTGGTCGGGCTTCTTGGCCTTGGGGGCGAAGTACGCCAGCATGGTGTCGGCGTCCGACACTTCAAAGGGATCGCCTTCCTTTTCCGGCTCGATGAACATCTTCTGCACCACGCCGTCCTTGACCAGCATGGAGTAGCGCCAGCTGCGCTTGCCGAAGCCCAGGTCGCTCTTGTCGACCAGCATGCCCATGCCTTCGGTGAAGGCGCCGTTGCCGTCGGGCAGCAGCGTGATGTTGGCCGATTCCTGGTCCTTGGCCCATTCGTTCATCACGAAGGTGTCGTTCACCGACACGCAGACGATGCTGTCCACGCCTTCCTTGAAGAAGGTGGGCGCCAGTTCGTTGTAGCGCGGCAGGTGGGTCGACGAGCAGGTCGGCGTGAAAGCGCCAGGAAGCGAAAAGACCACGACCGTCTTGTTCTTGAAGATGTCGTCGGACGTGAGCTTTTTCCAGGTGTTGCCCTCGCGGACGGGGAACGTGACGTTGGGAACACGTTGGCCTTCACGGTTTTGCAGCATTCAATCTCTCCTTGGGGTAGCGGGGTTCTGTTCAACCACCATGGAAAGAATGATAAATCGGCACTATCAATATATCAAATTTAATTGTTTTAATTGATCGATAGTTTTAAGCAATAAGCAAATGAAAAACGCCTGATGGATTCTATGGGATCCATCAGGCGCGCGCCAGGGCCAAGCCGACCCGGCGGGACGCTCAGACGCGGGCCGGCTCGTAGCCCGCGTCGCGGATGGCGGCCTCGACCTTGTCCGCCTGGTCGGTGCCGGTCACCGTCACGCGGTGCGTCGCCAGGTCCGTCGCGACCGCCGAGCCGGGCACGGCGGCCGTGACCGCGCCGGTGATGGTCTTGACGCAGTGGCCGCAGGTCATGTCGGGGACTTGGAACTCGATGCTCATGGATGCTCTCCGAAAGATTCAGGGACGGCCTGGAATGATCCCAGGCATGGCAGCACTGTAAACCTTCCCATCATGGAAAGGTCAAGCGTAAAATCAGGCTTGACCTTCCAATAATGGGAAGGATGAAACTGTGGGCTTCCAGGATAGAAAGAGACCCGCCATGAACATCGCCATCCCCGCCTCTTCCAGCGAGCTGGAGCTCGCCATCGAGGGCATGACCTGCGCGTCCTGCGTCAAGCGCGTCGAGAAGGCCCTGACCCGCGTGCCGGGCGTGGCCCAGGCCCAGGTGAACCTGGCCACCGAGCGCGCGCTGGTCGCCTTCGACCCGACCGCCGCCGACGCCCAGGCGCTGGTGGACGCCGTCGGCAAGATCGGCTACGAGGCCCGCCCCATCGCCGCCGAGGACGATCACGCCGAACGCCAGGCCGAGGCCCGCGACGCCGAGGCCCGCCGCCTGAAGCAGGCCTTCGGCATCTCGCTGGCCCTGACGCTGCCCGTCTTCGTGCTGGAGATGGGCTCGCACCTGATTCCCGCCATGCACCACTGGGTGCTGGCCAATATCGGCCGGCAGAACAGCTGGCTGCTGCAATTCGCGCTGACCACGCTGGTGCTGGCCTGGCCCGGCCGGCACTTCTTCAGCAAGGGCTTCCTGGCCCTGTGGCGCCGCGCGCCCGAGATGAACTCGCTGGTGGCGCTGGGCGCCGGCGCCGCCTGGAGCTATTCCGTGGTGGCCACCTTCGCGCCGCAATGGCTGCCCGAGGCGGCCCGCAACGTCTATTTCGAGGCGGCCGCCGTCATCGTCACGCTGATCCTGCTGGGCCGCATGCTGGAGGCGCGCGCCAAGGGCCGCACCGGCGCGGCCATCCAGCGCCTGATCGGCCTGCAGCCGCGCACCGCCCGCGTCATGCGCGACGGCCAGCCCGTGGACCTGCCCATCGAGCAGGTGCGCAAGGGCGAGATCGTGCTGGTGCGTCCCGGCGAGAAGATCCCGCTGGACGGCGAAATCATCGAAGGCAATTCCTACGTGGACGAATCCATGCTCACGGGCGAGCCTGTGCCGGTCGAAAAGACGTCCGGCATGCAGGCCACCGGCGGCACGCTGAACACGTCCGGCAGTTTCACGCTGCGCGTGACCCATACCGGCGCCGACACCATGCTGGCGCGCATCATCCGCATGGTCGAGGCCGCGCAAGGCGCGCGCCTGCCCATCCAGGCGCTGGTGGATCGCGTCACCGGCTGGTTCGTGCCTGCCGTGATGGGCGTGGCCCTGGTCACCTTCCTGCTCTGGCTGTTCCTCGGTCCCACGCCGGCCCTGTCGCACGCGCTGGTCAACGCCGTGGCCGTGCTGATCATCGCCTGCCCTTGCGCCATGGGCCTGGCCACGCCGACCTCCATCATGGTGGGCACCGGCCGCGCCGCGGAAATGGGCGTGCTGTTCCGCCAGGGCGACGCGCTGCAGACGCTGCGCGATGTGCAGGTCGTGGCGTTCGACAAGACCGGCACGCTGACGCTGGGCAAGCCCACGCTGACCGGCCTGGAAGCCGCGCCCGGCCATGACGCCGAGCAAGTCCTGCTGTGGGTCGCGTCGGTGCAGGCCCGTTCCGAGCACCCCATCGCCGTCGCCATCGTCGCGGCCGCCGCCGAGCGCAAGCTGGCGCTGCTGCCCGCCGAGGGTTTCGCCGCCATCACCGGCGCGGGCGTGGAAGCCGTGGTCGAGGGCCGCAAGGTGCTGGCCGGCGCCGCCCGCCTGATGGCCGAGCGCGGCGTGGACGTCGGCGTCTTCGGCGAACGCGCCACCGAATGGGGCAACCAGGGCAAGACGCCGATCTTCGTCGCCGTGGACGGCCGCGCCGCCGCCATGATGGCCGTGACCGACCCGGTCAAGCCCTCGGCCGTGGCCGCCATCGCCGCGCTGCACGCGCAGGGCCTGAAGACCGCCATGATCACCGGCGACAACCGCCACACCGCGCAGGCCGTGGCGCGCGAGCTGGGCATAGACGAGGTGCGCGCCGAAGTCCTGCCCGACGGCAAGGTGGCCGCCATCACAGCGCTGCGCGAAGGCGGCCGCAAGGTGGCCTTCGTCGGCGACGGCATCAACGACGCGCCAGCGCTGGCCGCCGCCGACACCGGCATCGCCATCGGCACGGGCACCGACGTGGCGATCGAAGCCGCGTCCGTGGTGCTGATGGCCGAGGACCTGAACGGCGTGCCCAACGCCATCGCGCTCAGCCGCGCCACGCTGGCCAACATCCGCCAGAACCTGTTCTGGGCCTTCGCCTACAACGCCGCGCTGATCCCGCTGGCGGCCGGCGCGCTGTATCCGGCCTTCGGCCTGTCGCTGTCGCCGATCTTCGCCGCCGGCGCCATGGCGCTGTCCAGCGTCTTCGTGCTGGGCAATGCGCTGCGCCTGAAGACCTTCCGCCCGCAGGCCGCGCGGGCCTGAGCCCCGCGCCGGACCACACTGGAGCCCACGAGATGAACATCGGACAAGCCGCCCAGGCCTCTGGCATATCCGCCAAGATGATCCGCTACTACGAGAGCATCGGGCTGATCGGCCCGGCGCTGCGCACCGAGTCGGGCTACCGCGTCTACGGCGACCACGAACTGCACACGCTGCGTTTCGTGCGCCGCGCGCGCGACCTGGGATTCTCGGTCGAGCAGATGAACGAGCTGCTGGCGCTGTGGCGCGACCGCAGCCGCGCCAGTGCCGACGTCAAGCGCATCGCGCTGGAGCATGTGCAGGAACTGGAGCGCAAGGCCGAAGCCCTGCGCGACATGGCCGCCACGCTCAAGCACCTGGCGCAGAACTGCCATGGCGACGGCCGGCCGGACTGCCCCATCCTCGAAGGACTGCAAGGGTAATAGTCTCCCCCGAAGCGCCTGCGGCGCCTCTCCCCAGGGGGCGCCGCCCGTGGTCCGGCAAAGCCGGCTCCACGGCGGCCCCGTTACAGGAAGGGACGTTTGGTGCGGATCTTCAGGCGGCGGCGGGGGTTTCCTCGGAGGCCAGGCGGGCCGCTTCGGCTTTTTCGCGGGCGCGCTGCTGCGCCTCGCGCACGGCATCGGCGTCCAGCGATTCGAACACGGCGATGGATTCGACATGGCCGGTGTGCGGGAACATGTTGATCACGCCCGCGCTCTTCAGGACATAGCCGCCCTCGTGCACCATGATGGAGGCATCGCGCGCCAGCGTGGCCGGATTACAGGACACGTAGACGATGCGGCGCGGACGCTCTTCGGCCGCCAGCAGCGACAGCGCCTGCGCCACGGCCTGCGCGCCTTCGCGCGGCGGGTCGATCAGCATGCGGTCGAAATAGCCCAGGCCGCGCAGCCATTCCACATCCACCTCGAACAGGTTCAGCGTGGCGAAGCTGGTGCTTGCCGCCAGCCCGTGGCGCGCGGCGGCCTCGAAGGCGCGGTCGGTCAGCATCTTGCTGCCTTCCACGCCCACCGCCTCGCGGCCCTGGGTCGCCAGCGGCAGCGTGAAATTGCCCAGGCCGCAGAACAGGTCGGCGACGCGGTCGGTGGGCTGCACTTCCAGCAGGGTCAGCGCGCGCGACACCATCGAACGGTTGATCGCGTGGTTGACCTGCGTGAAATCGGTGGGACGGTACGGCATGCGCAGGCCGAATTCCGGCATGGTGTAGGCCAGCGCGTCGGCATCGGCCGGCTCCAGCGCGTGCACGGTGTCCGGCCCCTTGGGCTGGAGCCACCATTGCACCTGATGCCTGGCCGCGAACGCGCGCAGGATGGCGATATCGCCGTCGGTCAGCGGCAGCAGGTGGCGCAGCACCAGCGCGGTCACGCCCTCGCCCAGCGCGACCTCGATCTGCGGCATGCGGTCGGGCGCGGACATCGAGGCGATCATGGCGCGCAAGGGCAGCAGCAGGTCGCTGACGTGGCGCGGCAGCACATGGCATTCGCGCATGTCGGCCACATAGCTGCTCTTGCGCTCATGGAAGCCCACCAGCACGCCGCCCTTCTTCGGCACCACCCGCACCGACAGGCGGGCGCGGTAGCGGTAGCCCCAGGTCGGGCCCTGCAGGGGCGGCAGCACGCGCGCGGGACGGAGCTTGCCGACGTGCCAGAAGGTGTCCTCCAGCGAACGCTGCTTGATCGCGACCTGGGTGCTGGGCTCCAGGTGCTGCATGGCACAGCCGCCACAGACGCCGAAATGCGGGCAGCGCGGCACCACGCGCTGCGACGACGGACGCAGGATCTCCTCGACGCGGGCGATTTCGTAGGACGGCTTGCGGCGCACGGTGGCGGCCACCACGCGTTCGCCCGGCAGGGCTCCCTCAACGAACACGACCTTGCCCTCGCGGCGGGCGATGCCGCGGGCTTCCAGGTCGAGGGATTCGATATTCAAAACGTCAGACATCTTGCGCGGTCCAGGATTACATGCAACCGCGCATTGTAAAGCGAGCGGCCGGTGCGCCGTCGTCAGGCGCCCCGCATGGTCCGGGCGAGCGCGTCCGCCGCGCGCGCCAGCAGCACCGAATCGGCCCCGCAGGCGACGAAGTTGAACCCGTCCCCCAACAGTTGCCGGGCATGCGCCGGATCCTGCACCAAGGTGCCCACCCTGACGCCGGCGGCGATCAGCCTGTGCGCCACGGCCAGGATCCGCTCCCAGACCGCCGGATGCGCGGGCTGGCCCAGCAGGCCCATGTCGGCAGCGATATCGGCCGGTCCGAAGAAGACGCCATCCACGCCATCGGCGGCTCCGATCGCGGCCGCCTCATCCAGCGCGGCGCAGGTCTCGACCTGCAGCAAGACGGCGGTTTCCTCTTCGACCCGCGCGAAATAGTCCGTGACGCGGCCATAGCGGTTGGCGCGGGTGCTGCCGCTGACGCCGCGCACGCCGCGAGGCGGATACCGCACCGAGGCCACGGCATCGATGGCCTCCGCCGGCGTGCGGATCATGGGAAACAGCAGCCCCTGGGCGCCGATATCCAGCAGCCGCTTGACCAGGACCGGATCGTTCCATTCGGGCCGGACGATGGCCGTGGCGCCATAGGCGGCGAAGACCTGCAGCTGCGCCAAGACCGAGCCGATATCGTTGGGCGCATGCTCCATGTCGACCAGGACCCAGTCAAAGTCCGCGCCGGCGACGGCCTCGGCCGCCACGGCGCTGGACAGGCTCACCCACAGGCCGACTTGCGGCCGCCCGGCGCGCAGCGCGGCCAGGAAACGGTTGGCGGGCAATTGCATGGCCTACCTCGATCCGGCCGGCCTGTCGGCGGTCGCGCCCGGCGGCGGCAGGTCTCCGCGCGCGGCGATGGCCAGGACCGAGGCGATGTCCGCCTCCGACAGACCGTGGCAGGCACGGGCGGTCTCGGCCGAGATATAGCCCAGCGCCAGGTCGCGCCGGACGCTGTCCGCGTCGCGCTGCGCCGGCTCGCCATAGCCGGCGCCGCCGGGCAGCGCCATCAGCAGCTTGCGGCCATGCGGCACGAACTGCTTGCCCTTGCCCCGCATGAGCGTGCCGTCGTCCAGCGCGACCGTCGTGGCGGCGCCCGCGCCCCCGCCGCGCCGTCCCCGCGCGGGAAAATGAAGCCGGTCGAACATCATCTGGATGTCGAATTCATGCCCCTCGCGCGCGCCCACCTCCATGTACTGGCCCAGGCCGCCGCGATAGCGCCCCGCGCCGCCGGAATCGGGCCGCAGTTCCTTGCGCCAGATGAGGATGGGACCGACTTGCTCGGTCGCCTCGACCGGCATGGTCATGACGCCGGACGGAAAGGCGGTGGCGTTCATGCCGTCCAGCGTCGGGCGCGCGCCCGCCCCGCCCGAATTGAAGGTCAGCACCTCGGCGCGCGTGGTGCCAGCCGGCGCCGGCGCATCGGTGCGCGGCCGCAGCGAGACCTGGAAATTGCACAGACTGCCCGCCCCTTCGGCAGGCACGGTATCGGGCAGGATCTGGTCCAGCGCGTCGTAGACCGTGTCCGGCAGCATATGGCCGATCACATGCCGCAGCGCCACCGGCGCCGGATGCGGCGCGTTGACGATGCTGTTTGCCGGCGCGACGATCTCGAATGGCGCCAGCGAGGCGGCATTGTTCGGAATGTCCGGAGCGATGGCGCACTTGAGCGCATAGCAGGCATAGGCCTTGGTGTACACCAGCGGCAGGTTGATGCCCTTGGGGTCCACGCCCGATGAACCGGCCCAGTCGCACAGCACGCGGTCGCCTTCGAACGAGACCCTTACCCTGAGGTCGATGGGCTGGTCATAGCCGTCTATCCGCATATGGCCGCTGGCCTGCGCGGCCGGCAACGCCGCGATGCGCTCCAGCGTCGCCCGCCGCGAATTGCCGAGGATGAAGGCCGAGATGCCGGCCAGGTCGCGCAAGCCGAATTCGCTCATCATGTCGACCAGGCGACGATGGCCGACCTCGTTGCAGGTGGCCAGCGCATAGACATCGCCGATCAACTGGTCCGGCTCGCGCACATTGCCGCGGATGATCCGCACCAGCGTCTGGTCCACGATGCCACCGTCCGCGAATTTCATGACCGGAATGTACAGACCCTCCTCGTAGACCGAATTGGCATCCGCGCCGAATCCGCGCCCCCCGATGTCGGTGACGTGCGCCGTGCAGGCGAAGAACCCGACCAGCGCGCCCTCCTTGAAGGACGGGCTGACCACGGTGATGTCATGCAGGTGCCCGGTGCCTTCCCAGGGGTCGTTGGTGATGTAGACGTCGCCCTCGCGCATCTGCTCGCGGCCGATGCGGCGGATGAAGTGCGCCACCGAATCGGCCATCGCGTTGACGTGGCCGGGCGTGCCCGTCACCGCCTGGGCCAGCATTTCGCCCTGCGCGTTGTAGACGCCGGCCGACAGATCGCCCGCCTCGCGCACCGAGGTCGAGAACGCGGTCCGTATGAGCGCCTGCGCCTGTTCCTCGACCACCGATATCAGGCGGTTCCACATGACTTGATAAGCGACTTTCGACAGTTCAGGCATGACCGGCCTCCTCAGGGGTCGCGGCGACTGGCGCGCGCAGTTCGATGCAACCGTCGGCCAGACCCAGCGCGGTCCGGCTGGCGGGCACGACGATCGTGGTTTCGTCTTCGGTGATAAGCGCCGGGCCGCTGGCGTGGCAGCCCGGCGCGAAGTCCTCGCGGCGATGCACGCCGGCCTCGGCGCGGCGTCCCAGGCCGGCATCGAAGAGCGCTCGCCGGGCGTGGGCGCGCGCCTGCCGCAGCGCCTCCGTGGGCGCGACGCGCGCCACCGGCGCCGACGGCGTGCGGGCATTGACCGACCACACCGTGACTTCGGCGCCCATGCCGGCCACGCTGCGGCCGAACAGATTGGCGTAGTCGCGCTCGAACAATTCCAGGAACACGGCCGGATCGGCCGCCTGGGCCTGCTCGGCGGTCAGCGAGATGGGTATGTCCCAGCCCTGGCCGGAATAGCGCATGTAGACCTTGTAGTCCGTCTGGATCTCGGCGGCGGCGTCGCAGGAACGGACGAAGCCGGTCGCTTCCTGCGCCATTTCGGCGAACAGCCGGCGCACCGTCGCGCCATCGAAATCGGCAATCCGCATGAACACGGTGCGATTGGCCTCGAAGCTGAACGGCGCCCGCAGAAAGCCGATGGCCGACCCCACTCCCGCCCCGGGCGGCACCAGGCAGCGGGCAATACCCAGCTTCTCGCACAGCCTGCCCGCATGCAGCGGCGCCGCGCCGCCAAAGGCGATCATCGTGTATTCCGACAGGTCTTCGCCGTTTTCCACCGCATGCACGCGCGCGGCATTCGCCATGTTCTCGTCCACCACTTCGGCCAGGCCCCAGGCCGCCTCGGTCGGATCCATGCCCAGGCGCTGGCCCAACACGCCTTCGACCGCCTCGCGGGCGCGCTCGGGATGCAGCGAGAGGGTGCCGCCGGCGAAATTGTCCGGATCCAGCTTGCCCAGGATCAGGTCGGCGTCGGTCACCGCGGGCCTCGCGCCGCCGCGCCCATAGCACGCCGGACCGGGCTCGGAGCCCGCGCTTTCAGGGCCGACGCGTATCTGGTTCAAGGCATCGACATGGGCCAGCGATCCGCCTCCCGCGCCGATTTCCACCATGTCGATCACCGGGATGGAGATCGGCATGCCCGAACCCTTCTTGAAACGATAGGTGCGCGCCACCTCGAACACGCGGCTGGTCTTGGGCGCGCGTTGCTTGATCAGGCAGATCTTGGCGGTGGTTCCGCCCATGTCGAAGGACAGGACCTTGTCCAGCCCATGGCGCGCGGCGATGTCGGCGGCGAACACGGCGCCCCCGGCCGGCCCCGACTCGACCAGGCGCACGGGGAACTCGGCCGCGCTGTCCAGCGATACGATGCCGCCGCCGGAGTGCATCAGGAAGATCGGACACGCGGCGCCTTCCCGCTCCAGCCGGCCCTGCAACCGGCCCAGGTAGCTCTTGATCAGGGGCTTGATATAGGCGTTGGCGATGGTGGTATTGAAGCGCTCGTACTCGCGCATCTGCGGCGAGACCTCGGACGAGATGGACACCATCGCCTGCGGCAGGCGCTCGGCCAACACGTCGCGGACCAGTTTTTCATGGGCATCGTTGGCATAGGCGTGCAGCAGGCCAACCGCCACGCTCTGGTAGTCCGCCGCCTGCAGTTCGTCGGCCAGCGCCTCGACCTCGGCCCGGTCCAGCGCGATCAGCGCCTGTCCGCGCGCGTCCATCCGTTCGCGCACGACGTAGCGACGATTGCGCGGCAGCAGCGGCTCGGGCAGCGCCAGGTTCAGGTCGTACTGTTCGAAGCGACTTTCGGTCCGCATCTCGATCACGTCGCGGAACCCGGCGGTGGTGATGAACGCCGTCTTGGCGCCGCGCCGCTCGATCAGCGCATTGGTCGCGAGCGTGGTGCCATGGATGATCTGGCCGATGGCGGCGGGCGCGATGCCCGCCTTGGCGCAGACCCGCCGCATGCCGTCCACGATCGCGTCTTCCGGCGCGCCGTAGGTCGTCAAGACCTTGGTGGAGTACTGTCCGCCCGTCGTTTCCAGCACGACGTCGGTGAAGGTGCCGCCGATATCCACGCCCAGGCGCGTGGTGATGTGACCTGCCATCGCTGCTGCTCCTCTCGTCTGAGAACGTGGCAACGATAGAAGGCAGCCTACATCATGTCTAATTATTATTTAAGATGAATATCGATAAATCTCTTTTATCAATCGTTCTCCCTCAGCGCCGCGAATCGGCGATCTCGCGCGCCAGCTCGGCGGCCCGCCGCAGCAGATGGCTGGCGGGCGTATGTTGGTACGACGCCGAGAATGTCAGCGGCGACGGCGTCCAGGCATAGGGCACCTCGGCCAGTTCGCCGGCCGCGACCGCGTCCCGCACCAGCGCCCGCGGCAAGGCCGCCACGCCCAGGCCTTCCAGCGTCATCTGCAGGCAGGCCGCCAGGCTGCCCGACGACACCATGCGGATCTGGCCATCCCAATGCTCGCGGAAATGGGCCGCGATCTCGATATAGGACCGCGTATGGCGCGCATGCGTCAGGATCGTCTGCCCGGCCAGCGCGGCCACGCCCTTGCCGGCCAGGGACAGGCCGGGCGCCGCCACCCAGACCAGCGGCACGCTGCCCAGGTCGACGTTGTCGATGTTGAAGTCCGTGATGGGGCCGTTCAACAGGCCCAGGTCCAGCGACCTGTCCGCCAGCTCATTGCGCAGGTTGATCGACAGGCCCACCGTCAATTCCGCATCGACGAACGGGAACTCGGACTTCAAGGCTCGCAGGTAGTGGCGCAACCAGGTTTGCGCGATCAGTTCCGACACGCCGATCCGCAGCACGCCGCTGTGCTCGTCGGCGCGGCCGGATTGGGCCGAGAACTCCTCTATCGCCGACAGCGCGCGCTCGGCATATCCCAGCAATGACTGCCCCTTGGGCGTCAGCGTGACCGCGCTGCCGTCTCGGTCGAACAGTCTGACGCCCAGCGCCTCCTCAAGCCCGGCGATACGCACCGAGATGTTGGGCTGGGTGGTGTTCAGGCGTTCAGCCGTGCGGCGAAAGCTCTCCAGCTTGGCCAGCCAGACAAAGGTCTCAAGCTGCTTGAGCG
>NZ_JAGTJY010000098.1:0-22581 GCF_018195695.1 Achromobacter sp. Marseille-Q0513
GGGGCGCCCCGCCGCGCCGTCCCCGCCGGCCAGGCGCCCGTCTCAGCCCTGGACCCGCCGCAGCGCGCGCGACGCATACAGCAGCGTCGCCACGGCCACCAGCAGGCCGCAGGCGAAGCCGCCCGCATAGCCGAGCTGGGCGGCCAGCACCGTGATCAGCGACGAGGTCAGGATCTCGCCCAGGTCGCGCGAACTTTGCACGGCCGTCATGTCGGTGCCCGCCTGCTCGCCGCGCCGCGCGAAGCGCATGGCCAGCGTCATCAGCGCCACCGAGGCCGCGCCCGCGCCAAACGATCCCAGCGCCTGCGCCGCGTAGGCCGGCCTTGGCCCGGCGGCGATCCAGCCTTGCGCCTGGGCGGCCCAGGCCAGCGCCGCCAATCCCGAGGCGGACAGGCCCATCGCCAGCGCCGCCCGCGCGCCCAGCCGGCCGATCAGCCAGGCGCCGCCGCCGCAACCGATCAGCACCGTGACCACGCCGCCGGCCATGCCGACGCGGCCCACGTCCTCGACCGCCCAGCCGGCGTCCACCAGGTACAGCTTGGCCAGGCCGTAGCCGGCCACCGCCGTCATGGCCGACAACAGCGCGGCGCCCGCCAGCGCCCAGGCGCCCGGTCGCCGGGCAAAGCCGGCCAGGCTGGCGCGCGGCCGGCGCGCATCGGACACGGCGGGCGGCTCGCGCCAGCCCGCCGCCAGCAGCAGGCTGGCCGCCACCACCGCCGCCAGCGCGCCCAGCGCCGCCGGCTGGCCGACATGCCCCGCCAGCATCAGGCAGCCAGGTCCGCCGAAGAAGAATCCGACCATGGTGCCGCCGATCTGCAGCGCGTTGGCGCGCGCCAGCGCCTGCCCCTCGAAACGCTCGGCGACCAAGCCGTCGGTGGCGATGTCCTGCGTGGCGCTGGCGAGCGAGGCCAGCGCCATCAGCGCCACCACCGCGCCGGCGCCGGCGGCCGACACGCCCAGCGCCGCCAGCGCCAGCAGGCAGGCCAGCACCACGCCCTGCATCGGCAGGATCCAGCTGCGGCGGCGGCCCAGCGCCGGCCGCCAGCGGTTGTCGATCACGGGCGACCACAGGAACTTCAGCACCCAGGGCAGGCCCACCAGCGGCAGCCAGGCCAGCGCGTGCAGGTCGGCGCCGTCGCGCCGCAGCAGCGTGGGCAGGGCCTCCATGGCCACGCCCAGGGGAATGCCCTGCGAGAAATACAGGGCGCCGATCATCAGGAACAGGTGCGCGCCGGGCGCGCGTTGGGTAGCGGTTGCGATGGACATCAGGCGCCGCCCTCCACGCGGCGGTGCTCGCTGCCCTGGCCGGGCGTGACGAACAGGATCTTTCCGGGACAGGCCACGTGCAGGCGATGCCACACGCCGCGCGGCACCACGGCGCTGCGCCGCGCGTCCAGCAGCACGTCGGCCTCGGCGCCGTCCTCGCCCATCAGCGTCAGCACGATGCGCCCTTCCAGCACGCACAGCATCTCGTCGCCGGCCGGATGGCGCTCCCAGATATGGCCGTGCACGTCGGCGTCGTCCCGCACGGCCTTGATGCCCACCAGCCAGCCGTCCTCGGGCTGGAGCCGGCGGTGCTTGCCGATGTCGCGCATGCCGCCCTGGCTGTCCAGGGCCATGAAGTGGTCGAGCCAGTCGAAGACCGGCGGCGGAAAAACGGGATCGGGATTCATCGGGTGCTCCATGAAACAGGGAATGCGGACGCCACGGCGTCCGCCGATTGCGGCGCGATGCCGCGTTCAGTACTGCGCGCTCAGGGTCAGCATCAGACTGCGGGGCTCGCCGTAGCGGTTGTTCCAGCTGGTGCCGGACAGGCTCTGGTAGTAGCGGCGGTCGAACAGGGTGTTGACGTTCAGCGCCGCCGTCACGTGCTTGTCCAGGCGATACGCCATGCGCAGGTCGACCAGCGAGTAGCCGCCCTGGCGCAGCGTGACCGGGCCGGACACGGTGGAGTACCCGGACTGCATGCGCAGCCCGCCGCCCACGCTCAGGCGCCGGTCCATGACGGGCAGCGCGTAGCTGGTCCAGAGCCGGAAGATGTGCTTGGGCGTGAAGCTGGCGTAAGGCTGGCCGCCGGCCGTCGCATCCTTCAGGTATTTGCTGGTGTTGTAGGTGTAGCCGGCGGACAGGGTCCAGGCCGGCGTGATGCGGCCCGAGACCTCGGCCTCGACGCCGCGGCTGCGCACTTCGCCGCCGGCGATGTAGTAGCAGTTGTTGCCCACGCAGGGCCAGTCCGGATCCTGCTGCGCGCGGTCCTTCTGCTGGATCTGGAAAACGGCCAGCGACACGTTCAGCGCGCCGTCGGCCAGCTCGCCCTTGACGCCAGCTTCGTAGTTGGTGCCCGTGACCGGATCGAGCGACTTGCCGTCGCGCGTGCGCTCGCTCTGCGGCTGGAACACCTGCGCGTAGCTGGCGTAGAGCGACCATTGCCGGTCCAGGTCCAGGATCAGGCCGCCATAGGGCGTGAACTCGGGATCGATGCGGTTGCCGCCGGCGCGCGCCTGCTGGTTCCACCAGCTCATGCGTCCGCCCAGCACCAGCGTCAGCGGATCGGCCAGCGAGAACCGGCCCATGCCGTACACGCCCTGCTGCTTGAGCACGGTCTGGCCGGACGAGACATAGGGGCCGGTACCCGGCTCGGGCACGCCGCGCGGATCCCAGTTGAAGACATCCACCGGCACGTTCAGCGCCGGCATCAGCATGGCCGTGCGCTGCTCGGACGTGCTGCGCTGCATGTTGCCGCCCAGCAGCAGCTCATGGCGCCGGCCGAACAGCTCGACCGGGCCGCTGACGTAGGCATCGAGGCTGGCCTGGGTATCGTCGAACTTGTAGGCCCCGCCCATCAGCCGCGAGCCCTGCCCTGTCTGCCTGTCGATGCCGCCGTAGGCGCCCGCGTACTTCAGGTTGCTGGAACCGGTCAGGTAGTTGGCGCTGACCTTGGCGCCCCAGCCGCCGCCAAAGCGGTGCTCCAGGTCGGCGAACACGCGGGTCGTGTCCCAGTTGAAGCGGTCCCAGGACGCGTCCAGATAGGTGGAGCGCTTCAGGCCGATGTCGCCGCCGTCCTTGTAGCGCGGCACGCCCGCCATGTTGGTGGTAGAGCGGATGCGCTGCGCCTGCACGCCGGCCGACAGCACGGTGTCCGGTCCCAGGTCGATCTCGCCGATGCCGTAGAACAGCGCCGACTTCTGGTCGGCCACGTCATAGAAGTAGCCACGGCTGTCGACGGCGCCGACGATGCGGCCGCGCACGCTGCCGCTGTCGTTCAGCGGGCCGCCCAGATCGGCCTCGGCGCGGTAGCGGTCCCAGCTGCCGGCGGACACGCTGCCGCCAAAGGCGAACTCGCGCTGCGGCCGCTTGCGCACCAGGTTGACCGTGGCGGCCGGATTGCCGGCGCCATGCAGCAGGCCGTTGGCGCCGCGCAGGATCTCCACGCGCTCGTAGACGGCCATGTCCTGCGGCGAGGCGGCCATGTTGCCCATCAGCACCGGCACGCCGTCCTGCTCGAACGAATCCACCTTGAAGCCGCGCGCATAGTAGGCGGTGGTCAGCAGCTGATAGGGCTGCACCGTGATGCCCGGCGTCTGCTGCATGACGTCGTCCAGGCTTTGCAGGTTCTGCTCGCGCATGCGTTCCAGGCCGATCACCGTCACCGACTGCGGGATCTCGCGCAAGGCCAGCGGCAGCTTGCCCAGCGTGGGCGTATCGCGGCTGGCCATGCCCTCGCCGCTGACCGTCACCGCCGGCAGCGACGGCGTCTCCTGCGCCGCCGCCTGTCCCGCCGCCGCCACTGCCAGCCACAGCGGCCATTGCAGCGCGCGCGCCGCCCCGCGCGGCTTGCCCGCGCCCGTCTTGAACCGTATCTGCACCGCCTTCCCTCTTTCCGAATTACTGAGAATGATTCTCAAACAATTCTAGGGATAGGCCGCGAGGGCGACTGGCGATCGCCGAAGTTTCGCTGGCGATCGCGGAAGTTTCGCGCCGCGTCCGCCCACTTCAGCCGCCCGGGTTCAGCCGCGCGGCAGCAGGCTGCTGGGCAGCACGCCATAGCGCTGCAGGAAGGCCTTGGTGAAGTGCGAATCGGTATAGCCGCAAGCGTAGGCGGCCTCGGACACCGTCAGGTTGCCCGCGGCCAGCAGCGCATGCGCCTGGGCCATGCGCTGCTCGCGCACGAAGGCGTACACGCTCTGACCGAACAGCTTGCGAAAGCCGGTGGTGAGCTTGTTGACGTTGATGCCCGCCCGCCGCGCCAGGTCCGGCAAGCCGGGCGGATCCTGCAGATTGGCCAGCGCCAGATCGCGTGCATGGTGCAGGCGCTCGACATCGGCGCGCGACAGGCCCGCGGGCGGCGCGTCCCGCGCCGGCTCCAGTGCTCCCAGGGCCAGCGCCGTCAGCTCCAGCGCCTTGCCGGACAGGTACATGCGGCGCAGCGGCCCTTGCGCCGGGCAGGCCAGCATCTGCCGGCCCAGCGCCTGCACGGCGTGGCTGGCGCGCAGATTGGCGTCGGCATAGCCCTGCGCGCCGCGCGGCGCGCGCAGCAGCGCGCCCACATCGCCGGGCTCGATGCCCAGCGTGTCGCGCAGATGGTCGAGCGAGGTCCGCAGCGACACGAAACGCAGTTCGCGCCGGTGGCCGAATTCATGTTCCAGGCGCAATGGACTGCGGCACAGGCTCAGGTGCAGCATGGGCCCGGCCAGGCGCGTCTCGGCCGCGCCGGGCACGCGATAGGCCAGTTCGCCGTCCAGCATCAGCACCAGTTTGAGGCCGGGCTCCAGGGCCTCGCTGACCGAGGCCTGCCGCTCCAGGCGCATGGCGCCGCCGGCCAGCGACATAGCGGGCGCGGCGGTACGGACGGTCCAATCGGGATCAGGCAGCAAGGCGCTCACAGCTCGGGGCCTCGGGCGGGCCTGTAGTGGATGAGAGTGAATGTTATTCCCATTCCTGCCCACAAGCCAAGCCGGGCGGCGGACCGGCCACGGCCCGCCGTCCTGGCCGCCGCGCTATTGCTGCTGGCGGCGCTGTTCCAGCTCGCGCAGGCATTGCGCCACGCCGGCCTGCATCTGCGCGTTCGACACCGCGGCGCGGTCCGAGACCCGGCGGCAGCGTTCGTACTCGGACTTGCTGGCCGGGGTATCGCTGATCGGCGCCGGCGCCTGCGCCCCGGCCTCGCCCGTGACGGTGATGCGCAGGGTCGAGGGCGGCGAGAGGCTGCCGTCCTTGGAGCGGACGCTGGGGTATTGGAATTCCTGGCTGGCGGGCGCGGCGGTCTGCGCCTGCGCCAGACCCGCCGTGCAGGCGACGGCGAACAGGAAAGCGGAAACGATGGTTTTCTTCATGGCGACCTCTCGGGAAAGAAGGCGCAGGCCGCGCCCGACCATGCGTCCGGCGGGCTTGCGCGCCGGCCTATGGTAGTCCGCCTCCGCGCGCCAAGACGCAACACAATGCGGTGCAGATGTTTCCCGCCGTTTCTTCGTGGTTTCTTCGAGGTTTCTTCGTGGCCGCTTCGTCGCCTCGCTCCCGGCGCGTCACCGCCGCGCGCGCCAGCCGGCCCGCTCCAAGACCCGGGGCTAGATCAGGTTCCGCGTGCCCGCGATGGCCGCCAGCGCATGCGTCACGCCGTCATGCCAGTGCGGCGCGCGCACCCCGAAGGCCTGGGCCAGCCGGCCGCAGTCCAGCGTGGCATTGGCCGGACGCTGCGCGGCGTTCGGATACTCGCTGGCCGGCACGGCGAGGATGTCGGCCGGCGTCAGCGTCAGGGCCAGGCCGGCGCGGCGGGCCTGGCGCGCGATGAAGCAGGCGTACTCATGCCAGCTGGCATCGCCCGAGGCGCTCAGGTGGTACAGGCCGAACGGATAGTCGCCTTGGCCATGCAGATAGCGCGCCACCGCCAGCGCGGTGACGTCGGCGATATAGGCCGCGTCGGTCGGCGCGCCGCGCTGGTCGCCGACCACGCGCAAGGCCTCGGGCTGGCGCAAGGCCATCAGCATGGATTTGAGGAAGCTGTGGCCGAACACGCCATAGACCCAGGACGCCCGGAAGATCAGGTGCGCCGGATTGGCCGCCTGCACGGCGCGTTCGCCGGCCAGCTTGCTGCGTCCGTACATGTTCAGGGGCGCGGCCTCGTCATCCTCGACATAGGGCGCGGACTTGGCGCCGTCGAACACATGGTCGGACGAGTAGTGCACCATCAGCGCGCCGCGCGCGGCGGCCAGCGCCGCCAGTTCGCCGGCCGCCTCGGCGTTGATCCGCATGGCGCGCACCGGGTCTTCCTCGGCGCGTTCCACGGCGGTCCAGGCCGCGGCATTGACGATCACATCGGGCTTTTCCCGACGCACGAGCCTGGCGATCTGCAAGGGATAGGTGAGATCGCAATCATTCCTGCCCGCCGCCGACACCACGCCCAGCGGCGCAAGGCTGCGACGCAGCTCAAAACCCAATTGCCCATCCCTGCCCAGCAGCAGAATCTTCTTGGTCATGCTCTCGCTCTGCGGCGCCCGCCGCGTATCTCCACAGGCCCGCTCCGCTCCGCGCGGATCGCCTGTTTGTCGCGCAAATACCGGCCGATGCGCCTGCCTTCATGCCCTTGTGTCCGCCATGCCGCAATTCTGACGGTTCAATGGTCCGATTTTGGCCTGAGTCGCATCCGGATAGCCATACTAAAACGTAATCTGACTTCGCAAATTTAAGACTATTGAGGATGCGAACCATGGCCGCCCTCGATGGCCCCGCGCCATCCCAGTCTTGTCCACCTGCCAGCGGAGCATCGATGAAACCGGTCAATACGACATCATTCTCGGCGTCTGACGCTTCGGGGCCCGAACGCCCGGGCCCCGGCGCCGCCCGCTCGGGCGGCCGCCGACACCTGCTGCTGTCGCGCCCGCCCGCCCCCATCCGGGTCGCCATCCTGGACGACCATCCCGTCGTGGCGCTGGGAGTGGGAGCTTACCTGGAAATGCGCCAGGGCTTCCGGGTCGTGCACCAGGAAACGTCGGCGCGGGGCCTGCTGGAAAAGCTGGCCGCCTCGCCCTGCGACGTGGCGCTGATAGATTTCTACCTGCCCCAGGAACCCTGGGACGGCGTGAACTACCTGCGGCGGCTCAAGCGCTATCACCCGACGATGGCGCTCATCACCTTTTCCGCGGGCAACCGGCACGAAACGCAATACGCGGCCTTCCGCGGCGGCGCCAGCGGCTATCTCGCCAAGCAATGGGGCATGGTGTTGCTGCCGGACATGATCCGTGGCGTGCTGAGCGGCAAGGATGCCTTCCTGTCGGTGCAGGACGGCAAGATACGCGCCATCCGGCCGACGCCGCCGCACGCGCAGCTGACGACCTCCGAAGTGGAGATCCTGCGCCACATCAGCCAGGGCCTGTCGGTGACGCAGATCGCGGCCCGCCTGATGCGCAGCAAGAAGACCATCAGCACGCACAAGCGCCGCGCGATGCGCAAGCTGGAGCTCTCGGACGATCTATCCCTGGCCCTGTACCTGCGCGAGAAGTTCGCCGGATGAGGCAGGCGCGGGGAGCGCCCGCGCCTCAGATGATGCGCGAGTAGCTGGCGCCGCTGCTGGCTGCGCGCAGGTAGCCGTCGAAGGTCATGGCCACGGCGCGCACGAAGTACCAGCCCAGGCCCGTCACCTGCACACCGCCGGCGCGCAGGTTGACCAGGCCGAGTTCGGCCAGGTTCGCCAGCTGGGACAGTTCGCGGCCGAAGTAATCGCCGAAGCGCAGGCCGTGCCGGGCCTCGACCTGGGCGAAGTCCACGTCGCCCTGGCACATGATGTCCATGATGATCTCGCGCCGCACCAGATCGTCGGGGCTCAGCTCCAGGCCCCGCTCGGTCGCGAAGCGCCCGGATTCGATGGCCTCGTAGTACGCGTCCAGCGTCTTGACGTTCTGGCTGTAGGTATTGCCGATGCGGCCGATGGCGGACACGCCCAGCGCCACCAGGTCACGGTCCGGCTGCGTGCTGTAGCCCTGGAAATTGCGGTGCAGCTCGCCGCGCTGCTTGGCCTGCGCCAGCGAATCGGAATGCAGCGCGAAATGGTCCATGCCGATGTAGGCGTAGCCATGCTTGAGGAATCCCTCGATGGCCGCGCTCAGCAGGCCCACGCGGGTGGCGCGGTCGGGCAGGTCCGCCTCGTTGATGCGGCGCTGCGGCTTGAACCGCTCCGGCAGGTGCGCGTAGGCGTACAGGGCGATGCGGTCGGGCCGCAGCGCGATCACCTGCGAAATCGTACAGGCGAACGATTCCGTGGTCTGCAGCGGCAGGCCATAGATCAGGTCCACGTTGACCGAGGCGTAGCCCAGCGCCCGCGCGCTCTGCACCAGCGCCCGCACGTCCTCGAACGATTGCACCCGGTGCACCGCGACCTGCACGCGCGGGTCGAAATCCTGCACGCCGAAGCTCAGCCGGTTGAAGCCCAGCGTGCGCAGCAGCCCCAGGCGTTCGGGCGTGGCCGTGCGCGGATCCACCTCGATGGAGATCTCGGCATCGGGCTCGAAGCGGAAGGAGCGCCGCAGATCACCCATCAGGCCGGTCAGTTCCTCGTCCGACAGGAAGGTCGGCGTGCCGCCGCCGAAATGCAGCTGCGACACGGGCACGCCTGCCCCCAGTTCCTCGACGTGCAGCGCGATTTCCCGCGCCAGGGCGTCGAGGTAGCGGGCGGCGCGGTCATGATGCCGGGTCACGACCTTGTTGCAGGCGCAGTAGTAGCAAACCGAATCGCAGAACGGGATGTGCACGTACAGCGACAGCGGCTCGGACGGGCTGCTCGCGCGCCGCTGCCGCAGCGCCTGGCGGTACGCCGACTCGCCGAATCCGCCGTGGTAACGGTCGGCGGTCGGGTACGAGGTATAGCGGGGACCGTTCTTGTCCAGCCGCGCCAGGAGCTGGGGAGGAAAAAAGGGCTCGGCGGCGGACGACGCCGGGGCTTGCGAGAATTGAGGGCGTAGGGCGGCTTGCATACCTTGGATTATTCGCTTGCGGCGCGCGCGCCGCCTTGATCTCGCGCAAACGGGGCGCGCCCCGACGCCCCGGCGGCTGCTCCGCGGGCGCGTCCCTTAAAATCCGCCCTCGCCCCCCGAACCGGCAAGACTAGGAGTCCCACATGGACACAGACATGGGTACAGAACTGGATGGCCGCCTGTTGGCCATGAGACAGGCGCTGGCCATCGCCATCGCGCTGTCGACGCGCAGCAACCCCCAGGCCACCGACATGGCGCTGGAACTGCTGGGCGACCTGAAGGCGCACATGCACGATGCGCCGTCCGACAGCCCCTTCGAGGTGCCGGCCTGGGTGGCCGGCGCCCAGGACGAGCTGGACGGCATCGCCCGGCTGGTGCGCGCCTTCACGCAGACGCCCGAGCCCGGCGCGGCCGACGCCTAGGCCCGTTCCCGCCGACACCGGGCGCCGCGCGGCGCGGCCCCGGATCGGCCCCGGATGGCGGCCGCTACGAAGCATGACGGTCCGAGGCGCCGCAGCCATTGCCGTCCGGGCGCCTGACGCGCCAGTACAGATTGCGGAACTCGGCTGCCACCGGCTCGAAACCCTCGGGCCGGGCCGGCGCCCGTTTCAGCTCCAGCGCGCCGCAACGGCTGGCCAGGTCGGCCGGCACCCAGGGGCTGAAACGCAGCTCGCCCTTGATCAGCACCAGCGGCCGTTCCGGCAGGCGCAGCGCCAGCGCGCCGGCCTCGGCGGGCGGACCGGACACCAGCCGGACCGGTCCGCCCAGGGCCCGCATGGCTGGCTCATGCAGGGCCTCGGCCAGCGCCCGCGAATCGAAATAACGCCAATCGTCCGGCTTGCGCGCGACCGCGCCGCCAGTCGGCGCCACCAGCGCCATGCGCAGCATCAGGGCCGCCTGGACCATCGCGAAGGCGACCAGCGCGGTACGCAGGGGCACCCGCCGCGTCCAGGCGCCGCCGCGCGCCAGTTCCAGCGCCGCCGGCACCGCGAACAGCAGATATGGCGTGCCCCAATGCAGTTGTACGTGGGCGCCGGTAGCCAGCGCCATCGCGCTGACGAACAGCAGCGGCACCAGCCCGAACGCGAGCAGCAGCGCGCGCGCCGCGTCGGGCGCAACCTCGGGCGTCGCGGCCTGCGGCGCCGCCGCCGGGCGCAGCCGGCGCGTGACCAGCCACAAGGCGACCAGCAAGGCCCAGGCCGGCAACGCGCGGTTCAGCATCTGGTCGCCCCACCAGCGCCCCACTTCGCGCGACCGCGCGCCCCAGGACAGGTCCGCGCCCAGCGAGGATGACATCGCATAGCCCAGCGGTTCGAAGTTGTGTTCGATGAGCCAGTACAGGTGCGGGAAGAAGACCGCCAGCGCGGTCAGCGCCGCCACCTGCAGGCCGAACACCTGCATCGGATCGCGCCAGCCGCGCTGGCTGAGCCAGAACACGAACACGCACAACGCGGCCACGGCCGCCTGGTATTTGGACAGCGCGCCCAGGCCCAGGCACAGGCCCAGCGCCACCCACCAGACGATCCTGCGCGTCTGCCAGGCGCGCCAGCAGGCGGCGGCCGCGCCGGCAACGAAGGTGATCAGCGGAATCTCGTGGTTATAGAAGTGCAGCCGGCCGTTGTAGAACGTGACGCACAGCCCGGCCAGCAGCGCGACCAGCGCATACGCGCCGCCGCGCATGCCGCGCAGCATGCGCCAATAGATGAAGAACCCGCCCAGCGTGCAGAGCGCGCCCAGCACATAGGTGGTCCACGCCGACCAGCCCAGCGCCTGCACGAAGGGCCACAGCAGCCAGGTCGGCAGCGGCGGATGCTTGTAGTAACCCCACTCCAGGCTGCGCACCCAGGTCAGCTGCTCGATATTGTCCGTCGGCGGCGCCAGCGTCGACCGCTCCAGCAGCCAAAGCCAGGGCGCGGCGAACGCGATCATGCCCAGAACGATCTGCCAGGCTTGCGGCCGGATGGCGTGCTGCGTGTCCTTCAACCCTCTTGCTCCCTATTCCCGCGCATCGCGGCCGCCGGTCCCGCCGATCGCCCGGTATCGGGCGGCACGGCATTATCAGACGGTCGCCCGCGGGCCTGGGGCGGGCTTTTGTTTAGCATTTGTTCAGATTCTGTAAAGCGCCCACGGCGCCGGCAAGGCTGGGCACATTTACGCCAAACTGGCCTGACCACCAGATGATATTCAGTACATACCCTGAGATCGTTTTCCCTGGAAATTCAAAATATTGCTTCTTAACCTAGATTTCCAAGCCTATATTTATTGGCCTGACCACTTGACCACGATTCTCTGTTTCATCCTCCGATGACCACCTTCCAAGCCGTTGCCGTCACCCGCCTGTACCGCATGATCGCCGACCAGATCGCCGGCCGGATCCGCGCGGGCGATTTCCCGCGCGGCAGCCGCCTGCCGTCGGAACGCGAGCTGGCGGAACAGCTGCAGGTCAGCCGCGCCTCGATCCGCGAGGCGCTGATCGCGCTGGAAATCGAAGGCTATGTGGAAGTGCGCGTCGGCTCGGGCGTGTTCGTGACCGCCCGCGAAGGCGCGGCGCCGCCCGCGCCCGCCGCGGGCGCCGAGGACATCGGCCCCTTCGACCTGCTGGAAGCGCGCATGCTGATCGAGCCCGAATGCGCCGCGCTGGCCGCGCAGCAGGCCACGCCGGCGCAGCTGGCCGCCATCCGCGCCGCGCACGAACGCATGTCCTTCACCGACATGCCCGGCCAGCACGACCGGGCCTTCCACGGCGCCATCGCCGCCGCCTGCGGCAACGCCGCCCTGGCCGCCAGCGTGACGCACCTGTGGAACCTGAGCCAGAACAGCCCGGTGTTCAGCCGGATGCAGGACTACTTCGTCAACACCAAGGTGTGGGAAGTCGCCCACGCCGAGCACCAACGCATCCTCACCGCCATCCTCGCCCGCGACCCGATCCGCGCGCGCCATGCCATGCATGCGCACCTGATCGGCATCCTGGCGCGGCTGCGGGAAGACTTCGGCGACGACGACGGGAGCATCCGCCCCGATCTCTAGCCCTTGCGCGCGACCGCCGCCAGCCTGGCGCCGCGGCGGCCGCTCCGAGACCCACCTGGCGCCACGGCGCCTGCTCTAGGGAGTGCCTGCATGACGGTAGTACCCCCTGTCCCGCGCAATGGCGGCCAGATACTGATGCAGCAGCTGCGCATCCACGGCGCGCGGCGCGTGTTCCTGGTCCCGGGCGAAAGCTATCTGCCCTGCATCGACGCGCTGCACGAACACGCGGGCGCCATCGAGCCCGTCGTGTGCCGCCAGGAAAGCGGCGCCGCCTACATGGCCGAGGCCTACGGCAAGCTCACCGGCGAGCCGGGCATCTGCTTCGTCACGCGCGGCCCGGGCGCGACCAACGCCAGCATCGGCGTGCACACGGCCTACCAGGACTCCACGCCCATGATCCTGTTCGTGGGCCAGGTCGGCAACGACTTCATCGAACGCGAGGCCTTCCAGGAAATCGACTACCGCCGCATGTTCGGCCCCATGGCCAAGTGGGTCGCCCAGATCGACCGCTGCGACCGCATTCCCGAGTTCATCGCCCGCGCCTACGCCACCGCCACCAGCGGCCGGCCCGGCCCGGTGGTGCTGGCGCTGCCCGAGGACACGCTGTGGGGCACGGCCGCCGTCCCGGACATGCCGCGCTACCAGCGCGCGCCGAACCATCCCGGCGCGCCGGACCTCGAACGCCTGCGCGCCGCGCTGGACGCCGCGCGCCATCCCTTCCTGCTGCTGGGCGGCAGCGGCTGGACCGCCAGGGCGGTCGAGCGCATCGCCGCCTTCGCCCAGGCCTTCGAGCTGCCGGTCGGCACGGCCTGGCGGCGGCTGGAATGCTTCGACCAGCGCCATCCCAACGCCGCCGGCCAGGTCGGCTGGGGCATGACGGATGCGCTGCGCGCGCGCCTCGCGGCCGCCGACCTGATCCTGGCCGTGGGCACGCGGCTGGGCGAGGCCACCACCGAGGGCTATCTGCTGCCGGCCTGCCCCCTGCCCGCGCAGCGGCTGATCCACGTGCATCCCGACCCGGAAGAACTGGGCCGCGTCTACCAGCCCTGGCAGGCCATCGTGGCCGGCCCGGCCGAATTCGCCGAGGCCGCCGCGACGCTGGTCCCCGGCCATGCCGCGTCCCGCGCGCTGGCCGTGCGCCAGGCCCACCAGGAATACCTGGACAGCCTGGCGCCGCTGCCCGCGCCCGGCCCGCTGAGCCTGGACGCGCTGGCCGCCGGCGTCAATCAACGCCTGCCGGCCGACGCCTGCATCACCGTGGGCGCGGGCAACTACGCGCTCTATCCGCACCGCTACCGCCAGTTCACCGGCCCCGGCACCAGCCTGGCGCCGACGCTGGGCGCGATGGGCTACGGCCTGCCGGCGGCCCTGTCCGCCAAGCTCGAACACCCGGAACGCACGGTGGTCTGCTATGCCGGCGACGGCTGCTTCCAGATGAACATGCAGGAACTCGGCGTGGCCCAGCAGTACCGCCTGGGCGTCGTGGTGCTGGTGTTCAACAACGGCATGTGGGGCACCATCCGCGCGCACCAGGAACGCGAGTTTCCCGGTCGTCCGATCGCGCTGGGCTTCGAGAATCCCGATTTCGCGCAGATCGCGCGCGGCTACCGCGGCTACGGCGAGATCGTGGCGCGCACCGAGGACTTCGCCGCCGCCTTCGAGCGCGCGCTGGCCTATGCCGAGCGCGAACGCCTGCCCGCGCTGCTGGACATCCGCTACGACGCCGACGGCATCGCGCCCGGCCAGACCCTGTCGGCCATCCGCGACGCCGCGCTGGCCCGCCAGGCCGTTCCCCTCCACTCCTGAACCCTAGAGGCCGACCATGAGCAATTCCCCTCTGTCCGTCAACGGCAACCGGCTGTGGCAGTCCCTGATGGACCTGGCCCGGATCGGCGCCACCGCCAAGGGCGGCAACTGCCGCCTGGCCCTGACCGCGCTGGACGGCCAGGGCCGCGACCTGGTCACGGGCTGGATGCGCGACGCCGGCATGCGCGTGCGCGTGGACCAGCTGGGCAACATCTTCGCGCGCCGCGCCGGCCGCGACGACACGCTGCCGCCCGTCATGACGGGCAGCCACATCGACACCCAGCCCACCGGCGGCAAGTTCGACGGCTGCTACGGCGTGCTGGCGGGCCTGGAAGTGATCCGCACGCTCAACGACGCCGGCGTGCAGACCGAAGCGCCGCTGGAAGTCGCCATCTGGACCAACGAGGAAGGCTCGCGCTTCGTGCCGGTGATGATGGGCTCGGGCGTGTTCGCCGGCAAGTTCACGCTGGAAACGGCGCTGTCCGCCCGCGACGCCCAGGGCCTGTCGGTGCGCGACGAGCTGCAGGCCATTGGCTACGCCGGCGCCGACCCGGTGGGCGGGCGTCCGGTGGACGCCTATTTCGAGGCGCACATCGAGCAGGGCCCGATCCTGGAGCACGAGGAAAAGGTCGTGGGCGTGGTCACCGGATCGCTGGGCCTGCGCTGGTACGACATCATCGTGACCGGCATGGAAATGCACGCCGGCCCCACGCCCATGCCGATCCGTCGCGACGCGCTGCTGGCGGCCAGCCACCTGGTGCAGGCGGTGATCGGCATCGCCAACGCCAACCAGCCGCACGGCCGTGGCACGGTGGGCGAGCTGCACGCCCATCCCGGCTCGCGCAACGTCATCCCCGGACAGGTCCGCATGACGGCCGACCTGCGCCACGAGGACGAGGCCACGCTCACCCGCATGGACCAGGCGCTGCGCCAGGCCTGCAAGGACGTGGCGGCGGCCCACCATGTCGAGGTGGAACTGAAGGACGTGCAGTACTTCCGCCCCACGCCCTTCGATCCCGACCTGGTCGGCAAGGTGCGCCAGGGCGCCGCCAGCCGTGGCCTGCCGGCCATGGACATCGTCACCGGCGCCGGACACGACGCGGTGTACATGGCCTCGGTCACGCCCACCGCCATGATCTTCGTGCCCTGCAAGGACGGCGTCAGCCACAACGAAATCGAGGACGCGCAGCCGCAGCACCTGGAGGCCGGCTGCAACGTGCTGCTGGACGCCATGGTGGCGCGCGCCGGCCGCAGCGGGAGCTGAACGACATGACATTGCACACGCTGGATTACTGGCAATCGCAAGCCGCCGCGCTGCGCCCGGAAGGCCGCGCCTACATCGACGGCGCCCATGCCGATGCCGCCGACGGCGCCACCTTCGAGGCCCGCAGCCCGATCGATGGCCGCAAGCTGGCCGACGTGGCCGCCTGCGGCCAGGCCGATGTCGACCGCGCCGTGGCCGCCGCCCGCCGCGCCTTCGAGGCCGGGGCCTGGTCGGCGCTGGCGCCGCGCGAGCGCAAGGCCGCGCTGCTGCGCCTGGCCGCGCTGATCGACACGCACAAGGAAGAACTGGCGCTGCTGGAAACGCTGGACATGGGCAAGCCCATCCGCGACGCGCTGCAATTCGACCTGCCCGAAACCATCCAGACCTACGCCTGGTACGGCGAGGCGATCGACAAGCGCTACGACGAGATCGCCCCGACCGGCGCCAACGCGCTGGCCACCATCACCCGCGAGCCCGTGGGCGTGGTGGCGGCCGTGGTGCCCTGGAACTACCCGATGTTGATGGCGGCCTGGAAGGTCGCGCCGGCGCTCGCGGCCGGCAACAGCGTCATCCTCAAGCCGGCCGAGCAATCGTCCTTGAGCGCGATCCGGCTGGCGGCGCTGGTCGAGCAGGCCGGCATCCCGGCCGGCGTGTTCCAGGTGCTGCCCGGCGCAGGCCCCGTGGCCGGGCGCGCGCTGGGCCTGCATCCGGACGTGGACTGCGTGGCATTCACCGGCTCCACCGCCACCGGCAAGCGCTTCATGACGTATTCCGGCGAGTCGAACCTCAAGCGCGTCTGGCTGGAATGCGGCGGCAAGTCGCCCCACATCGTGTTCGAGGACTGCCCCGACCTGGACCGCGCCGCCCTGATCGCCGCGCTGGCGATCTTCTCGAACCAGGGCGAGGTCTGCATCGCCGGCTCGCGCCTGTACGTGCAGGACGGCATCTACGACGCCTTCATGGACAAGGTCGCGCGCCACGCGGCCGCCATGGCGCCGGGCAATCCGCTGGACCCGGCCACCGCGCTGGGCGCGATGGTGGACGAACGGCAGACGCGCTCGGTGATGGCGCGCATCGCCGCCGGCCAGGCCGAGGGCGCGCGGCTGCGCGTCGGCGGCCGCCAGGTGCGCGCGGACAGCGGCGGCTGGTACATCGAGCCCACCATCTTCGACTGCGCCGGCCCGCAGGGCGCGCTGATGCGCGAAGAGATCTTCGGCCCGGTGCTGGCCGCCCAGCGCTTCGCCACCGAGGACGAGGCCATCGCCCTGGCCAACGATTCCTCCTACGGCCTGGGCGCGGGCCTGTGGACCGCCAACCTGGGACGCGCCCACCGCCTATCACGCCGCCTGCGCGCCGGGCTGGTGTGGGTCAACTGCTATGCCGACGGCGATGTCACCGTGCCGTTCGGCGGCGTCAAGCAATCGGGCTTCGGCCGCGACAAGTCCCTGCACGCGCTGGACAAGTACAGCGACCTGAAGACCACCTGGATCGATCTCACCGTGTAGCCGCCCATCGCCCACGCGCGCACCGTCCCAGAACATGCAAAGGGGAAAAATCTTGCAGCCGGACACGCAACGCATCGCCGCCGCCATCGACGCACTGGAACCCTATATGGTCCGGACGCTGTCGGACTTCGTCGCGGCCCAAAGCCCATCGGGCGCGGAACAGCCCGCCGCCCGCTACATCGAGCAGGCCTGGCGCGAGCTCGGGCTGGAGCCCGAACGCATCCTGCTGGACGACGCCGCGCTCAAGGCGCTGCCGCTCTACGCCTGCCCCTGCGGCCCCGACGACGGCCGCTACAACCTGCTGGCGCGCCACGTCCCGGCCGCGCCGGGCGGCCGTTCGGTGCTGTTCAACGGCCATATCGACGTGGTGCCCACCGGCCCCGCCGCCATGTGGTCGCGCCCGCCCTACGAGCCGGCGGTGGCGGACGGCTGGTTGTACGGCCGCGGCAGCGGCGACATGAAGGCCGGCCTCGTCTGCGCCATGGTCGCCTACAAGGCGCTGCTCGGCATGGGCCTGCAGCCGGCCGGCACGGTCGGCTTCAACGCGGTGCTCAACGAGGAAGATACCGGCGCCGGCACGCTGGCCACGCTCAACGCGCTGAGCCGGGCCACGGCGCGCGCCCGGCTCGAGGACTTCGACGCCGTGATCATTCCCGAACCCTTCGGCGAGGCCATGCTGCGCGCGCAGGTGGGCGTGTGCTGGATGTTCGTGGACCTGACCGGCAGGCCCGCGCACGTGGCCTACATGGGCTCGGGCGTGAACCCCATCGAGGCCGGCATCGCCATCATGGCGGACCTGAAGGAACTGGAAGCGCAGTGGAACGCGCCCGAGAACCGTCACCCCGCCTTCGCCGACCAGCCGCACCCGATCAACTTCAACCTGGGCCGCATCGAAGGCGGCGAATGGAATTCCTCGGTGCCCTGCACCTGCACGCTGGGCATACGCTTCAGCTTCTATCCGGACATGACGCCCGAGGCGGCGCGCGACATCGTGGCCGCGCGCGTGCGCGCCACGGTGGCGCGACTGAATCCGGCGCTGAGCGTGCAGCTGCGCTGGCAGGGCCAGTTCGCGCCCGGCTGCGAGTTCGACCTGGACGCGCCCGCCATGCGGGCGCTGGCCGCCGCGCATGAAAAGGCCACCGGCCAGGCGCCGGCCAAGCTGGCCTGCACCGCCACCACCGACGCGCGCCACTTCCGCCTGATGACCGACCTGCCCGTGACCTGCTACGGCCCAGAGGCGCGCAACATCCACGGCATCGACGAATCCGTGTCGATCGCCAGCATGAAGCGCGTGGCGACGGCGATGGCGCAGTTCATCGTGGACTGGTGCGGCGTGACGCCCGCGCCGCGCTGAACCCCACACCCAGAAATCGCCGCGATGGTGCGCGGCGCCCGGCACGCGCCGGGCCTCGCACCAGAACGTGGCACCGGCACGCAGCACCGTTGTAGCGGACAGACCCGCAGTATCCCGAGAACCCAGGTGGCACGAGGATTGCTTGCCAACCATGGCGACCGCCGCGAAGGCGCGCGCCCCTCGTCCACTTTTTCCAGCCCGGAGGCTCGCAGTGAACACGAACAAACGGAATCGCCCGATGGATCGCCCGACGTTCCGCCTGACATCCCGCAAGGCCCTGGGCGCGCTGGCCCTGGCGGCCCTGCTGCCGGCCGCGTCCGCCCTGGCGCAGACCAAGGGCGGCACGCTGAACATGATCGTCCAGCCCGAACCGCCGGTGATCGTCACCGCCATCAACCAGCAGGGGCCGACGCAGTTCGTGGCCGGCAAGATCTATGAAAGCCTGCTGACGTACTCCACCGACCTGAAGCCGCAGCCCGGCCTGGCCAAGTCCTGGGAAGCCGCGCCCGACGGCCTGAGCTACACCTTCCACCTGCAGGACAACGTCAAGTGGCATGACGGCAAGCCCTTCAGCGCCGACGACGTGGTGTTCTCGCTGTCCGACATGCTGCCCAAGACGCATGCGCGGGCGCGCGTGATCCTGAACAAGTTCGTCGAGTCGGTGCAGGCGCCGGACCCGAAGACCGTGGTCGTCAAGCTGAAGTCGCCCTTCCCCGCCTTCATGCTGATGTTCGAGCCGGGCTTTGCGCCCATCATGCCCAAGCACATCTACGCCGGCACCGACTACATGACCAATCCGGCCAACCAGAAGCCGGTCGGCACCGGCCCCTTCGTGTTCAAGGAATGGAAGCGCGGCGAATACATCAAGCTGGCGCGCAACCCCGACTACTGGAAGCCCGGCAAGCCCTACCTGGACGAGCTGGTCTTCAACGTGATCCCGGACGCCGCCTCGCGCGCCGTGGCCTTCGAGCGCGGCAGCGTGGACGTGCTGCGCGGCGGCGACGTGGACAACGTCGACATCAAGCGCCTGCGCGCCCTGCCCAAGGTGGAATACACCACCGCCGGCTGGGAGATGTTCTCGCCCCAGGCCTACCTGATCTTCAACATGCGCAAGCCGCCGTTCGACAATCTCAAGGTGCGCCAGGCGGTAATGGCTGCCATGAACCGCAACATGGTGGTCAACAACATCTTCTTCGGCCTGGGCAAGGTCGCCACCAGCCCCTTCGTCACCACCGAGATGTTCTACGACAAGAACATGCCGGCCATGCCCTTCGACATGAAGCAGGCGCGCGCGCTGATCAAGGAATCGGGCATCAAGCCGGGCGACTACACCATCCGCCAGCTGAGCTTCCCCTACGGCTCCACCTGGGACCGCCTGGGCGAATACACCAAGCAGGCGCTGGAGCAACTGGGCTTCAAGGTCAACCTCGAATCCACCGACGCCGGCGGCTGGGCCAGCCGCACCGGCAACTGGGACTTCGACCTGACCACCAACTTCACCTACCAGTACGGCGATCCGGCGCTGGGCGTGCAGCGGCTCTACATCTCGTCGAACATCGTCAAGGGCTCGCCCTTCGCCAACGTGCAGGGCTACAGCAACCCCGCGACCGACAAGCAGTGGGAAGCCGCCGCCTCGGAGATCGATCCGGCCAAGCGCCAGGCGCTGTACAGCCAGCTGCAGACCACGCTGGTCAATGAAGTGGCCAACGGCTTCCTGGTGGATATGGAGTTCCCCACGCTGTACCGGGCCAACGTGAAGAACCTGGTCAGGACGGCCATCGGCCTGAACGAGTCGTTCGACGACGTGTACATCGAGAAGTAAGTCCAGAAGCAAGCGTCTTGGGCGCCGCCGCGCGGAGCGGCGGCGCCGGGACCGCGCGGCGGCCTGTCCGCCCACGGAGGACCCGAGCATGAAATTCCTGTCTTTCCTCGTTTCGCGCATCGGCAAGGCCCTGGTGGTCGTGCTGGGCGTGGTCATCATCAATTTCTTCCTGATCCGGCTCGCGCCCGGCGATCCGGCCGCGGTGCTGGCCGGCCAGGCCGGCGCGGGCGACGCCGCCTACGTCGAGCAGCTGCGCGCGGCCTTCGGCCTGGACCAGCCGCTGCTGACGCAGCTGATGCTGTACCTGAAGGGCGTGGCGCAGCTGGACCTGGGCTTTTCCTACCGCAACCACGTGCCGGTGCTGGACCTGATCGTCGAGCGGCTGCCCGCCACCTTCCTGCTGATGTCCTGCGCCTTCGTGTTCTCGATCGTGCTGGGCGTGCTGCTGGGCGTGGTCGCGGCCAAGGCGCGCTACCGCAACAAGCGGCGCTGGATCGACAGCAGCGTCATGACGGGCGCGCTGCTGCTGTACGCCACGCCGCTGTTCTGGCTGTCGCTGATGGGCATCCTGCTGTTCTCGGTGGTGCTGGGCTGGCTGCCGGCCTTCGGCATGGAAACCGTGGGCGCCGGCCTGACGGGCTGGTCGCGCGCCGGCGACATCGCGCAGCACCTGGTGCTGCCCACCGTGACGCTGGGCTGCTTCTTCATGGCCGTGTACGTGCGCCTGACGCGCGCCTCCATGCTGGAGGTGATCGGCATGGACTTCGTCAAGACCGCGCGCGCCAAGGGCGTCGGCCCGGGACGCGTGATCCGCGCCCACGTGCTGCGCAACGCGCTGCTGCCGGTCATCACCTTCGCGGGCATCCAGCTGGGCCAGATGGCCGGCGGCGCGGTGCTGACCGAGACCGTGTTCGCCTGGCCCGGCATCGGCCGGCTGATGTTCGACGCCCTGCTGCAGCGCGACTACCAGCTGCTGCTGGGCATCTTCCTGGTCACTTCCATCATGGTGGTGGTCTTCAACCTGCTCACCGACGTGCTGTACCGGCTCATCGATCCGCGCATCGGCGCGGGAGCGCAACAGGGAGCCGCCGCATGAAAGCCTTCGCGCGCCGCTATATGCGCAATCATGGCGCGGTGGCCGGCCTGGCCATCGTGCTGCTGGTGGTGGCCGTGGCCCTGGCCGCGCCGCTGCTGTACGAAGAATCGCCCTGGATGATGGTGGCCGATCCGCTGATCCCGCCCTTCACCAATGCCGACTACCCCTTCGGCACCGACATGCTGGGACGCGACATCACCGCCGGCCTGGTCTGGGGCGCGCGCGTTTCGCTGTTGGTGGGGCTGCTGTCCACCGCCGTCGCGCTGTGCTTCGGCATCGTGGTCGGCGCCATCGCCGGCTACTGCGGCGGCCGCATCGACGACGCGCTGATGCGCTTCACCGAGTTCTTCCAGACCATCCCGCAGCTGGCGATGGCGGTGGTGCTGGTGGCCATCATCGGGCCTTCGGTGTATTCCATCATGGGCGCCATCGCGCTGGTGTCGTGGCCGCCGGCCGCGCGGCTGGTGCGCTCGGAGTTCATGACGCTCAAGCAACGCGAGTTCGTGCAGGCCGCCATCGTGATCGGCCAGGCGCCGGCCCGCATCGTCGGCACCCAGATCCTGCCCAACGCCATGTCGCCCATCATCGTGTCGGCCTCTTTCATGGTGGCCACCGCCATCCTCACTGAGTCCTCGCTGTCCTTCCTGGGCCTGGGCGACCGCAACGAGATGAGCTGGGGCTTCATGATCGGCGCGGCCCGCACCATGATCCGCGAAGCCTGGTGGATGAGCGTGTGGCCCGGCGTGGCCATCCTCCTGACCGTGCTGGCCATCAACCTGATCGGCGAAGGCCTGAACGATGCCCTCAACCCGCAGCTGCGCAAGCGCGGCGAATAGGAGCCCAGCCATGAAACACCCAGGCATGCCGGCCGCCGCGCCGGCCACGGGCGACGCGCCGCTGCTGTCGATCCGCAACCTGAGCATCGCCCTGCCCGCCGGCGGCGACCGCGCCTATGCGGTGCGCGACGTGTCCTACGACATCCGCGCCGGCGAGATCCTGTGCATCGTCGGCGAGTCCGGCTCCGGCAAGTCCATGAGCGCCAACGCCATCATGGGCCTGTTGCCCGACTACCTGACGCCGCAGCAGGGCAGCATCCTGTTCCGAGGCACGGACCTGCTGCGCCAGGACGAGGCCAGCCTGCAGGCCATGCGCGGCAAGGACATGGCCATGATCTTCCAGGAACCGCTGTCGGCGCTGAACCCGCTGATGACGGTGGGCGAGCAGATCAGCGAAGTCATGCGCGTGCACGACGCCTATCCCGGCCCCGCGCGGCTGGAGCGCGCGCTGGAACTGCTGGCCTTCGTCGGCCTGCCCGATCCGGCCACGCTGTACCTCGCCTATCCGTTCCGCCTGTCCGGCGGCCAGCGCCAGCGCGTGATGATCGCCATGGCGCTGGCGCTGGAGCCGGCGCTGCTGATCGCCGACGAGCCCACCACCGCGCTGGACGTGACCACCCAGGCGCAGATCCTGGCGCTGATCGCCCGCATCCAGAAGGAAAAAGGCATGGGCGTGATGTTCGTCACCCACGACTTCGGCGTGGTGGCAGAGATCGCGCACCGCGTCGCCGTGATGGAAAAGGGCATCCTGGTCGAACAGGGGCCGGCGGACGAAGTGCTGAACCGCCCGCGCCATCCCTACACCCAGCGCCTGATCGCCGCCGTGCCGCATCGGCGCGGCGAGGAACGCGCGGCCGGCGTCGGCGAGCCGCCGGTGCTGGATGTGCGCGACCTGCGCAAGACCTATG
>NZ_JAGTJY010000099.1:0-22407 GCF_018195695.1 Achromobacter sp. Marseille-Q0513
CATCCCGCCCCGCGCCCACCCGGCCCCGCTTCTGGCAGGCGCTGCTGGGCCAGCCGGTTTTCTCCAAGGCCTTTGCCGCCGTCTGTGCCACCGTCATGCTGGGCGGCGGCTACGGCTGGTATCGCTGGGACAACACCCCCGGCTATACGCTGAACGTGGCCACCACCGCCGGCGAAACACGTCAGCTGGATCTGCCCGACGGTTCCCATGTCGCGCTGAATTTCAACAGCACGCTCCAGGTGCGCTACTACCCGCGCCGCCGCGAGCTGGTGTTGAACCAGGGCGAAGGCTACTTCGATGTGGCGCCGGACGCGCGCCGCCCCTTTACCGTGGATGCGCGCCAGAGCCGCGTCACCGTGGTCGGCACGGCCTTCAACGTGCGCAACGCGCCGGATGAAGTCATCGTCAAGGTCTTGCACGGCCGCGTGCGGGTGCAGCCCGACCGCGACAAGGCCGGCGCCGAGCTGACGCTCAACGCGGAAGAAGGCCTGGCCGTCGATACGCGCAAACCCAGCTACCGTCCCGTGGCGGCGTTGCCGGAAAGCGTGGGCGGCTGGCGCAACGGACGGCTGGTCTACCGGCGCACGCCGCTGGGAGAAGTGGTGCAGGAGGTCGCGCAGTACGTCGGCAAGCCCGTGTCGCTGGCCAGCCCGGGCCTGAAGTCCCTGCCGGTTTCCGGTTTCGCGGCCACGAACGCGCCGGCCGCCTTCCTGGAAGCCCTGCCCGATCTGCTGCCCGTGCAGGTCAAGCGCACCGCCGACGGCGGCTATCTGATCCTGGCTCGCTGAAGGCCCGGGCCTCAGCCAAGATTTTTTCCAAACGCGGGTTCCCAATCCTGCCCCGGAATCCGTTTACCCCTGCAAGGCCGGTAGCGGTCAATTCGGTCAACCAAGATGGAGCGGGAATGGGACGGGGAAGCTTGAAAGGCGCGTTGATCAACGGCGCGTTGAGCACGGGCATGCGGGCCAAGGCCCTGCCGGTGCTGGTGGCAGGGGCGCTGACCGCCCTGGCGACGCCGGCGGCGCAGGCGCAGCAGCAGGCCGCGCAGATGGATTTCAGCATTCCGGCGCAGCCGCTGGACCGCGCCTTGCGCTTGTTCTCGGAGCAGTCCCGTCATCAGGTGCTGTTTGACGAGGCAGCCGTCTCGGGCCAGCAGGCGCCGGCCGTCAACGGCCGCTACACGCCGCGCGAAGCGCTGGACCGGCTGCTGAGCGGCACCAAGGTGCGCGTGAACGGCGCCCGGCCCGACGTGTTCACCCTGACGTCCGTCGGACAGCCGTCCGGCGCCGACGCCGTGACCCTGCAGGCCGTGACCGTCAGCGGCGGCTCCCTGCGCGACCCGACCACCGAGCAGACCGGCTCGTACACCAGCGGCGCGCTGACCATGAGCAAGATGACGCAGTCGATCCGCGAAACGCCGCAATCGGTCAGCGTGATCACGCGCCAGCAGCTGGACGACCGCAACCTGACCACGCTGGAAGAAGCGCTGGCGCAGACCACCGGCGTGACCAAGACGGCGCGCAACTTCGGCAACCACAAGTTCTCGATCCGAGGCTTCACCGTCGACGACAACAACTACCTGGTCGACGGCGTGGCCGGCATCGTCTACGCCCCGGTGGGCTGGCTGCCGATCGACACGGCGGTCTTCGACCGGGTGGAGGTGCTGCGTGGCGCCGGCGGCATGATGCTGGGCTCGGCCGATCCCAGCGGCGCGATCAACATGGTGCGCAAGCGTCCGCGCGGCGAAGGGCATCTGGAGTTCGCCACCACGGTGGGCTCCTGGGAAAACTACCGCACGGAAATCGACGCGGGCGGCCCGATCAACGCCGCCGGCACCGTGCGCGGCCGCCTGGTCACCGCCTACCAGGACCGCCACTATTTCTACAGCGGCACGAAGTCGAAGACGCCGCTGTTCTACGGCGTGATCGACGCCGACCTGGGCCAGGACACGACGCTGACCCTCGGCGCGCGCCACCAGGCCACCAACACCGACGGCTATTGGCTCTTCGGCCTGCCGCGCTACAAGGACGGCGGCGCGCTGGACGTGTCGCGCTCGACCTCGCTGATCCAGGACTGGAACCGCCAGAAGGGCCAGGTGAACGAAGTCTTCGCCGAGGCCGAGCACCGCTTCAGCAAGGACTGGAAGGCGCGCCTGTCGCTCAACCACACCGAGGTCGACCTGGACCAGCGCGTGGCCATCCCGGCGGGCGGCGTGGACCGGGCCACGGGCAAGGGTTCAAGCTTTTCCACCCTCTACTTCAACAACGCGCACGTGAAAAGCGACGGCCTGGACCTGAACACCACGGGCAGCTTCCAGGCGCTGGGCGGCACGCATCAGGTACTGCTGGGCGCCAGCTGGTCGCGCCAGCGCATCCACCAGAAGTCGGTGAGCCTGGACGCCGACACCGCGATCGACATCTACAACCCCGATCACGCCTCCATTCCCAGGCCGACCCGTCCGGACTGGGACTCGAAGGAAGCCTCGCGCATGGAGCAGACCAGCCTGTACGGCAGCACGCGGCTGCAACTGGCCGACCCGCTGCACTTGCTGCTGGGCGGCAAGTTCAGCTGGCTGAAATACCGCTCCGACGACGGCCTGACCGGCAAGAAAACCCGCGACTACGAACAGAAGCACGAATTCACGCCCTATGCCGGCCTGGTCTATGACCTGAACGATCAATGGTCGGTCTACACCAGCTACGCCGACACCTACCAGCCGCAAAGCACCTACGTGACATCCTCGGGCAAGCCGCTGGATCCATCCATCGGCGCCAACTACGAGGCGGGCGTCAAGGGCGAACTGTACGGCGGCCGCCTGAACCTGTCCGCGGCCGTGTTCGCGGTCAAGAAATCCGGCATGGCCGTGGAAGACCGGGCCAGCGCGGGCAATTGCCCGGGCTCGCTGGCCTCCACCCTGTGCTACCGCAATGGCAGCACGCTGCGCAGCAAGGGCTTCGAGCTGGAGGCCAGCGGCGAACTGGCGCCCGGCTGGCAGCTGATGGCCGGCTACACTTTCGTCACCAGCCGCGACGACGAGGGCGAGACGATCAGCGCCGAGACGCCGCGCCATCTGTTCCGCCTGTCCACCAACTACCAGCTGCCCGGCCGCTGGAACGCCTTCTCGATCGGCGGCGGCGTGTCGGCGCAGAGCGGCTACTCGTACCCGGCCTATGACGACACGTCCGTGCGCATGGGCGCGCCCGGACGCGCGGTGTGGGACCTGCGCGCGGGCTATCGCATCGACAAGCACTGGAGCCTGGCGCTGAACGTGGCCAACGTGTTCGACAAGCACTACTACAGCATGGTGAGCCAGATCCGCCGAGGCAACCACTACGGCGAACCGCGCAACGTGATGCTGACGCTGCGCGGCACGCTGTGAGCGGACGCGCCGCCGCCGTTCCCCGGGGCCGCTCGCGGGGGATGGCGTGAAGCCGGGCTTTCGGCAGAGCATGTCCTGGCTGCACACCTGGTGCGGCCTGAGCTGCGGCTGGCTGCTGTGCGCGATTTTCCTGACCGGCACGCTCAGCGTCTTTCGCGAACCCATCACGCGCTGGATGGAAGCGACGCCCGTGACGGACGCCGCGTCCGGCGAGCAGCCGGACCCCGCGCGCTGGCTCGCGCGCGCGACGCAAGAGCTGTCGTCCCGCGCGGCCGGCGCCGCCGCCTGGAACATAGCGCCGCCCGCGCGACCCGGCTGGCCCGCGCAACTGTCCTGGCGCGCGGACGACGGCGCGCAACAGGAACTCTGGCTGGACCCGGCCAGAGGCGACATCCAGCCTCCGCCACGGATCCGCCAGACCGAAGGCGGCCGCCACTTCATGTCCTTCCACTACACCTTGCACGGCGGCCTGCCGGGCTATTGGCTGGTGGGCTGGATATCGATGTGCATGCTGGTGGCGCTGATCTCCGGCGTGGTGGTGCACAAGCGCATCTTCAAGGACTTCTTCACCTTCCGGCCCGGCAAGGGCCAGCGCAGCTGGCTGGACGCGCACAACGCCACCGCCGTGCTGGGCCTGCCGTTTCTATTCATGATCGGCTACACGGGGCTGGCCTTCTTCTACAGCAGCTATATGCCTTGGCCGCTGCACGCGGCCTATGGCGGCGACCCCGGCGCGTACCGGCGCTATCAGGCGGAGCTGGCGCCCGCGCCGGCCGGGCCCCGCATCGCAACGCCCGGCCAGGCCGGACCGCCGGACCTGCATCCCCTGCTGCTGCAGGCCCGCGCGCTGACCGGCCAGGATGCGGCGCTGATCACGATCGAACATCCGGGCGATGCGCGCAGCATCGTGCGCATCGTCGGCCGCAAGCCCCTGGCCAGCGACGCGCCGCGCCTGCTGACCGATGCCAGCCAGGTCACATTCGACGCCCAGGGCGGCGCGGTCCTGCAACTGCTGCCCGCCCATCACGAAGGCGTGGCCGCCAAGCACGTCCACGAAACCATAGAAACCCTGCACAAGGCCAGCTTTGGCGGATGGAAGATCAAGTGGCTGTACTTCCTGAGCGGTCTGATGGGCACCGCCATGATCGCCACCGGCACGCTGCTGTACGCCATCAAGCGCCGCAAGAAGAGCGAACATGAATTCGGCACGGCCACGGCGCGGGTCTACCGCTGGGTCGAGGCCTTCAACGTGGCCGCGCTGGCCGGCATCGCGCTGGCCAGCATCGCCTATTTCTACGGCAACCGGCTGCTGCCCCTGTCCCTGGCGGACCGCAGCGCGTGGGAAATCCGGATCTTCCTCGCCGTCTGGGGCGCCACGCTGGCGCACGCGCTCTGCCGCGCACCGCGCCGCGCCTGGATCGAGCAACTGACGACGACGGCCCTGCTGTGCCTGGGCCTGCCGCTCCTGAACTGGGCGACCACGGGGCAGCATCTGTGGCGGTATGCCGTGAATGGCCAGCATTTGCAGGCTGCGGTGGAAATCACCGCCCTCGCCTTCGGCCTGCTCCTGCTCTACATGGCCCGTGCGCTGCGGCGGCACTGGGCGGACGCGCCCGACGCCGCCAGCACGCGGCAAGCCGGCAAGCCCCGCCCCGACAACAAGGACGCCGCCCATCGCTGGCAGGTCGCCAGCCGCGTGCTGGCGGCGTCGGGCGGCGGCTATCTGGTGTCCGCCCTGGCGATGTCGGCGCTGGCGCTGGCCTTCCCGGCCCTGGCCGGCGCGGCGCCAGCGGCCGGCGTGCTGACGGGTTCGCTACTGAGCTTCGTGCTGTACGCCGGCATCGCGATCGGCGTGTTCGCCGCCCGCAGCGCGCGGCGGGCCTGGGCCTGGCTGGCAATGGCGGGCGCGCTGTCGGGCGCGCTGCTGCTGTGCTTGCGGCCGTAGCCAAACCCGATGCGGGGCTGGCCTGGGCAGGGAATCCGCGCGATGGGCCTATGCATATACTGATTTCCGGCCCATGTCGGGTAATCGGAATTGAATATACGCGAACATTTATTCCAGGCAGAATTCCAATCTTCCAAGAATTATTATAAGTTCGCCCTTCTGATTATCATCAATAATAATAAAACCGATACCCAGCAAGACCATCCAACCCAGGTTCCCGCCACTCAAAGCCGCCTCCGGCACGGCGCAGAAACAACATGCAATAATCCTATTTCAATAGTGCAAAACCTGTCAGCTTTCGCCACTTTTGTTATATGGCCGGTATCCATGGAATGATTTTTAAACTCAGTGGATGGTATCCGTTTTATTATTTACCACACCTCGGCCGGTATCCATTTTTTTATTCTTTGTTCTGCAAAAAAACTGGTTTAAATTGCGTCCTTTTTTCGATAGCCCGCTCCGTTAGCGCCACCTGCATCGCCCACCTGGCAGCACTTTCAAGGCGATTCAACCGCGATCGGACACACGGTTATTAATCGACCCAAAAGGACTCACGTTTTGATCTATGGCAAGAAAAAATGGCTGACAACGACGGTCGCGCTTAGCGCGACCTATTGCGCGGGCGTCATGGCCGCCGACCTGACGATTGCGCCAGGCAATACGCAGGTATTCGACGGCTCGGCCAGCTTCCCCGGCGGCGTCGACGTCAACGGCGGCACGCTGGTGATCGGCGGCAACGGCGGCGGCGCGGGCGTCACGCTCGGCGGCAACGTCAATGCGACCGCGAACTCCACCGTCTCGGGCTTCGGCGCGATCAACGGCAACCTCAACGTCTCGGGCAACTCGCGCGTCGCGCCGGGCTATCCCGTCGGCACCCCCACCGGCGTCTCCAACGGCAACCTCATCGTCAACGGCAACCTGTCGATGAACAACGCCGTGTACGACTTCGAGACCGGCTACGCCGGCCTGCCCATCACGCAACCCGGCACCGGCGACAACATCACCGTGCGCGGCGACGTGGCCCTGAACAACACCACGCTGAACGTCTCGGTGAACACGCTGGGCGTCAACGCCGGCTACTACCGCATCCTGTCGTACACCGGCAACCTGAGCGGCAACGGCCTGACCCTGGGCTCGGTCACTGGCGACTCCGTGCCCGCCGCCAACATCCAGACGCTGACCGGCGACAAGCACATCAACCTGATCCTGGGTCCCAGCACCACCAACCTGTGGAATGGCAACGGCGCGGCGTCCGCGACCCGCGCCGGCGGCGGCGACGGCACCTGGACCGCAAGCAGCGGCAACTGGAACAGCCCCAGCAACGCCACGGGCGCCCTGCCCGACGGCGGCTACGCCATCTTCACCGGCGCGGCCGGCACGGTCACGGTCGACGGCGGCGCCGGCCCGGTGCGCGTGTCCGGCATCCAGTTCGCCAGCGACCGGTATCGCCTGCAAGGCGCGCCCATTACCCTGGTCGGCAATGGCGGCAACCAGCCGGTCATCGTGGTCGGCGACGGCACCTATGCCTCGGCCCAATACGTCGACACCATCGCCAACCCGCTGCAAGGCACGCAGGGCTTCGTCAAGACCGGCCCGGGCTCGGTGATCCTGACCGCCGACAGCAGCGGCCTGTCCGGCCCCATCCTGATCGCCGACGGCGCGCTGGAGATCGACGGCAAGCTCAACGGCCCCGTCGACATCGGCCGCGAAGTCGTGCTGGCCGGCGTCGGCCAGCTGGGCACCACCACGCTCTACCCCACCGCCGTCATCGCGCCGGGCAACGACGGTTCGCCCATCGGCACGCTCACGATCAACGGCAACCTGACCTTCGGCCAGAACACCATCTACCGCGTGCATGCCGACCCCGCCAGCACCGCGAGCGACCGCATCCACGTCACCGGCGTGGCCACGCTCGACGGCACCGTGGAACACATCGGCCCCAACGGCAACTACGCGCCGCGCACCACCTACAACATCCTGACGGCCGACGGCGGCGTGCAGGGCCGCTTCACCGGCGCGTCCAGCAGCTACGCCTTCCTGACCCCCACGCTCAGCTACGACCCGAAGAACGTCTACATGACGCTGACGCGCAACGACGTGCCGATCGGCAGCATCGGCGGCACCGGCAACGAGAGCAGCGTCGGCGGCGCGCTGGACAAGCAGGATCCGCCCGCGACCGGCAGCGGCTCGTCGTCCGCCGGCAACGGCCTGTCCGGCGTCGGCATCGGCAACGGTGGCGGCAGCGGCAACACGCCGAACCAGAGCAGCGGCGCCAGCCAGGTCACGCAAGCGGTCCTGACCATGACCCAGGATCAGGCGCGCTCGGCCCTGAAACAGCTGTCCGGCGAAGCCTACGCCAGCAACGCCAGTGTGCTGCTGAGCCAGGGCGACACCGTGCGCACGCTGTCGCTGGACCGCCTGCGCGGCAACCTGGACGCGCCCATGCGCGCCGGACGCCCGACGGCTCAGGCCGGCGGCGCGCCCTCTTCCGACGCCCTGCCGCAAAGCGGCGCCTATCCGGTCTGGACACAGGTCGTCGGCAACTGGAGCAAGTTCAAGGGCGACGGCAACGCGGCCAGCGTGAGCCAATCCTCGGGCGGACTCTTCGTCGGCGGCGACACCGAAGCCGGCAAGGGCTGGCGCGTGGGTGGCGCGGTGGGCTATCTGGACAGCCGCAACACGATCTCCGACAGCGCGTCGCGCACCAAGGTCGACAGCTACACCGCGACCGTCTTCGGCGGCCGCAACTTCGCCGCCGGCCCGGGCCAGCTGCGCTTCATGGCCGGCGCGGCCTACACCTGGCACAACATCGACGCCAAGCGCGATGTCGCGGCCGGCACGCTGAACCAGCAACTCAAGTCGTCCTATCGCGCCACGTCGACGCAGCTCTACACCGAACTCGGCTACAAGCTGCCGCTGGGCGATGCCTACAGCATCGAACCCTACGCCGGCCTGGCCTGGAACCAGCTGCGCACGCGCGGCTTCAAGGAGTCGGGCGGCAGCGCCGCGCTGAGCGGATCGGCCAGCACCAATAACGTCGCCAGCAGCACGCTGGGCCTGCGCGGCGCATGGGAGTTCGGCGCCGAGCGCACCAATCGCCTGACCGCGTCGGTGGGCTGGCGTCATGCCTCGGGCGACCTGAAGCCGCGCCAGGAACTGGCGCTGGACGGCGGCAGCAACTTCTCGGTGACGGGCGTACCCATCGCGCGCAACGCGGCGGTGCTGGGCCTGGGCGCCGAGATGGCGGTCGCGCGCAACACCACGGTGGGCGTCGGCTACGACGCGCAGTTCGGCGGCGGCAACCGGCAGCAGTCCGGTCAGCTGAAGCTGGCCGTGCGCTTCTAAAGCAGGCGTAGCCAGCACAAGGGGCGCCGCGATCGCGGCGCCCCTTGTCGTTTCAGCGCGGGCGCTTGCAGGGCGCGGGCAGGCCCCTGCCTGCCCATCACCCCTCGTTGCCCAGCGCCACCAGCTTGCTGATCGTATTGAAGTTGCGCGTTGTCGCGGCCAGCTTCAGCTTTTTCTCGATGAAATTGTTGTTGGCCTTCACGTCGCTGTACTTGGTATGGCAACGCACATAGGCCATGTCGCCCACCACCCGCACCTGATCCGGCGCATGGTCCAGCGCCTGGAACGCGGCCAGCGTCGCCGCTTCGGGCAAGGACGCCAGCAGCGTGAAATACAGCTTGGCCGGATCCTCGTCCTTGAACGGATTGCGCGCCAGCACTTCCTCGAAATACGGCACATGCCGGGCCAGCACCTTCAGCTCCGCGCCCAGTTGCTCCTTGATCGTCTCGTGCACCAGCCGCTCCACGGCGGGCAGGCCCAGCCGCGTCGACACGACCACGTTGCCGCTCTGTATGTACGTCCGGACCTGACTCAGCCCTGCCTCTTCCAGCGCGGCGCGCAGCGGCGCCATCAGCACCTTGTTCTTGCCCGTGGGCATCACGCCGCGCAGCAGGATGATGGTTGTTTTCATGGTGGTGTTGTCTGAGCCTGGTGAATGTTGGCGGGCGAATTGGCGGGCCGGTTGATGACAGCCTGGTCGGCTTTGATTGACGGGTCGCTATGAATCGCTTCATAGGTCGCCTCGCAAGCTGGCGGAGCGGACTTCGCCCCCAGGAACGCTGCGCGGATTCTCTCGCAAGCGAGCGGCCTCCACAAGCGGCAGCGGCGCATCCAACCATCTTCAGCAAAACGCAAGCAAGCGACCGCGCCAGGACATTCAGGCCCCGACACCTTTCTCCACGGCCCTGTCCGCATTATCCTAGGCGGCTGACCGACACCCCTCAAGCCGCTCCACTCAAAAGGAAAACGCCGATGTCACGCTGGACCTTCTACACCGCTCCCGGCACTTGCGCCCTGGCCACCCACATCGCCTTGCACGAAGCCGGCGCCGAGTTCGACCTGGTCAAGCTGGACATCGCCGCCGGGCAGCAGCAAGGCCCGGACTACCTGCGCGTGAACCCCAAGGGCCGCGTGCCCGCGCTGGCCACGCCCCAGGGCGTGCTGACCGAGACCCCCGCCCTGCTGGCCTTCGTGGCGCAGAGCTTTCCGGCGGCCGGACTCGCGCCGCTGGACGATCCCTTCGCCTTCGCGCGCATGCAGGAACTGGCCAGCTACCTGGCCTCGACCGCCCACGTCGCCCACGCCCACAAGCGCCGCGGCGCCCGCTGGGCCGACGATCCCGCCGCCCATGAAGCCATGCGCGCCAAGGTGCCGCAGACCATGACGGTTTGCGCGGCCTATCTGGAAGCGCAGATCGTCGGACCCTGGGTCGCGGGGGAACGGTACACCGTCGTGGATGGCTATCTGTATACCGTCGGCAGCTGGCTGGAGGGGGATGGCGTGGACATGACGCGGTTTCCGAAGCTGACGGCGTATCTGGAACGGGTCGGTCAGCGGGAGGCGGTGCGGCGGGCGGTGAAGGAGGCGCAGGGTTGAGGTTCCGCACTTTCCGCCATCGACGAAGCATTCCCATGCATCGACGTTTTTCATACGCCCTGTTGGCCACACTGATGACCGGCCTCGGCGCCTTTGTCGCCCCGCTTCACGCCCAGGCTCCATCGACGCCCAAGGTACAGGCAGGCGACGGCCATCCTTACGAGATCGCCGACAGCGAAGTATGGGACGTGCCCGATCCCGTTTCCAAGCGCGGCTACCAGGTCTTCGTCGCCTTGCCGCCCTCCTATGCCAAGCAGCCACAGCGACGCTACCCGGTGCTGTATGTGACCGACGCCGATTACGCCTTCCCGATCATCCGCCAACTGGGGCGCCGCCTGAATGTTGAAGGTCCCAAGATCGAGGAATTCATACTCGTCGGCCTGTCCTATGCGAAAGGCGAGGAAGGCAGTGTCAGCCGCCAACGTGATTACACGCCGACACCCAACGGCCCAAGCACCGCGCCGCCCACTTCGATCCATGGCCAGGCGCAGGCCTATCAGCAGTATCTGCGCGACCAGGTAAAGCCCTTCATCACCGCTCGCTATCGGGCCGACCCTGCGAAAGCGATCTTTCTGGGTCATTCCTACGGCGCACTGCTGGGCACGCAGATCCTTTTCACCGAGCCTGACATGTTCAGCAGCTACATCCTTGGTAGCCCGTCGCTCTGGTACGACAAGCGATACGCCTTGAAGCTCGAAGCGCGCTACGCCAAGCAGCATCAGGACTTGAAGGCGAATGTCTATCTGTATGTCGGCGCCCAGGAAGCCTTGCGCAAAGGCGACCGGCGCTACAACCAGACGGTGGACATGGTGGCCGACAACCGGGCGTTGGAAGCGGCGCTGGCAAGCAGGAAGTATCCAGGCTTGAAACTGAAATCGGCGGTCTTGAACGACGAGGATCATCTCACCGTAGCGCCACGGGGGTTCATGCAAGGGTTGCTGTATCTGTTGCTCGTGAGATGAAATAGCGTATAGGGCTGACAGGTTGCCTAATTTATCGATGAAACCGGCCAACCAGGGAACAAATCCCGCCTGTTTTGGTCGCGGTTGCCGCTACGGATATACCCGGTATACGTACCGACGCTAGCGCTCGCGACCTTGCCGCGGCACCAATCATTGAAACCGTCATAAGACTACACCGCTGCGCCAGGCTTTCCGGCTGACGATTACATGCATCCCGCTGAGCTCGAATCATGAAAATGACTGCAAGAATAAGTGACCTGGAAGAAGTCTCCAAAGATATCGCCATCGTCATTGATGACAAAGGCGGTCTATACGACGAGTCTTCCATAGAAGAGGATTTCTACAAGCATCTGTTCGCAAGCGCAGTTTCCCATTTCGACCATCTCGTCAAACTGGCAACTGAGCTCCACTACGACGGATCAGGAAGAAGACTCAAATTCGGAATAGTAAAAAAAGCGGGGATTGGCGCCTTTGCCTGCGTAGGAAAAGAGGATATTGACTTCATCGGCGTTCATTTCGGAACCATAGCCCTAGTCTCAGCAATCTTCACCCGAATGATGAGCAATCCGAACATCCTGCCCAACGTGGGCGACGCCAGCCTGGAAACGAACGTAGGACAAACTTATTTCATACCGGTTCAAGAAGATCTGGAGAACTTCTCTCCTTGCCGGCCCACATGCTCAATCAGAGGGTATTTTTCCCGATTTCTTGCACTAACCGGCTTGGATTTCATCTTCGGGCATGAGATTGCGCATATAACACATGGCCATCTCGGCATTCTCAGGAAGACCGAGCATTTCGACCCGCAGAAGCGGCGTCCCAAACTATCCCGCCTAGAAACCCATGCCCTTGAGCTAGATGCGGACGGTGGCGCTACAAAATGGACCCTGGAGTATGCCAACCGTGTAAGGAATTGGCGCCACAAGTTGCCAGTGGAGGCGAACAACTCGCTGGGTATTTCGTGGCGCGAGTTTTATGCCAATGAGCGCAAAACCATAAGGTACTGCTTCTTCGCTAGTTACCTTACCCTCAGGATGACCAGCGCTGACTCCTGGGATCGAGTTGCACAGCAGACAGTTTCCCAGCCTTTGCCTCCCTACCGAATGGGGATGCTTATGCAGGTCTATGCGTCCGCGTTGATGCAATTCTTTGATCTCTCACCCGAACAAGCCCAATCTCAGGTATCCGCTTGGTGCATTGAGTCTGAGCAAGCCCATGCCAACCTCCTGGACGAATCGGGCAAGGGTGAATTGCAGTTAAATGCAATCGCGAGCTTTATCACGGGAGTTGGCAACTACAACGAGGAAGTCAATTCGGCCCACGAAATTCTCGCAAAAGAGCTGAGTGAATTCGCGATGGGAGAAACCAGCAGGATGACCCATCCTCGCCCTAGAACATGCGATTACGTGGTACTGAAAGGACTACAGCGAGGCGTCGAACTCTTCGTTATCATCGAAGCGAAGCATTCTGACGAAAATCCGAAAGCACTCGAACTACAGTGTTTTTTTCAAGAACACGAAGGAATCACTGGGCTACCATTCTCGCTGATATTCGATTCCAATTTTGAAGGCAATGTGCTTGATGAGGCCTTGGCTTCTGATGGCAGGAACTACGTTTGCGGCGTTACGCAAGTCACATCATTCGAGACTGTGAAGCTTGCATCCATTTTGGAAAAAACCGAACTCCTTCGATTCTCCCTACAGCACAGCAAATGTCCCAAGCTGAAAGTCGATCTAATTCAGGTTTTGGACATATAGCGACACTACGGCGATGACCTCAGCTGCCAGCATCGAACTCACTGGGCAATGTGTGCAACCAAGGAGTATTTTCCAGCATCGGAAAATCAATAATTCCTGGGCTAGTTCGCGCAGTAGACGTAGGTGGTCGCCTGCCCGAACGACACCGTGCTCCGACGCTGAGACGATCAACGTAGAGATTTGGTGGTACCGATTGCCTGAATCTGCGACGAAGGGTCGCACCCAAAACATGTTTGCAACCTGAGAAAGCCAGAAAAGACATACAAAGCGAACCCAAAGACATACAAGTCGAATCATTCAACAATTTGTATGTTGCTTAGCGGTAGAATTCGACGGTCCATGGGGGAGTATGACGCACGCCGCCCTGAGTATGCCTGGATGCGGCGCGTCGGTGTTCTTCACCCCCTAAAGCGCAAGATGAAATCGATCATCGTGATCTCACACTCGTCGGGATCAGGCTGATACTTTTCGTGGTCGTCACGGCTATCGTTCGTTTTTCCTTGCCTGGCCCACCAGTCGTAAATGAAGCTGCCGAAGCAGCGTTTTGAGGTAATGATGAATTTTTGGGTCCCTGTAGTCTTAGGTACATTCAAGCTCCTCGTGTTGGGCACGGGCATGTTTTTCGCCATCAAGTCGCACTACGATGGCGCAAAAAAGGATAAGGAAAAAGAGAAGGAGATCAAGGCGCCGTAGTGGCGACTTCGGCCTGATTGCTATCGGTGCTGTGGCCGGCATACTGCTTGGAGCGAGCATCACGGCCGTCGCGCAGCACCGCTCCTGAAGGACCGCCATACGGAAAGCCAGACGCGGACTTCGATGAAGCACCACCAGCAGCCCGTTTCGAAGGGGTTGGCCGCCGTCCATTTCTCGCTATGACAGGAGAACTCTTGACGGCTTGAAGTGACTACGTCACATGAAAGCAGGTTTGTCGCCGTTGGTATTGGGTTTGTTCACACCCACGTTGGCCCTTACCAAGGTATCGGGATGCTCAATCAGTTTGGTCACCAGCGCCGCTACGCTCTTGCGCGAGACTTCGGTGCCCCTGAAAGGCTCATCGCGACCGGTGATCTCGTAATCCACCTCATTCTCGTCCTGCAGCCACGCGGCACGCAGGATGGTGTATTCGATATCGGAGGCCTCAATCAGATCTGCCGACTGGCGATACGGCGGCAGATACTGGCCGATCTCCTTGCGGTTCCACTCGCCAAACTTGCCAGGAACTTCATCGTAGATACCCAGCGAGTTCACGAAGATCAGGCGTTTGACGCCCTTGGACTTCATCACCGCAAGGATGTGGGCAGTCTGTTTGTCCACATCGCCCCCCAGATTGGCGTAGACGACGTCCTGCCCTTCCATGAGCTGGGGCAGCAGTTTCTTGTCCATCACATCGCCGATGGCGATCCTGGCATTGGAGGGTTCGTTGCCCGTCAGCTTCTTGGGATCGCGCACGAGCAGGGTTTGCTCGACATCCTGGCGCTCGCCCAGCATCTGCACGGCATGGCGAGCGATCTGGCCACTGGCGCCCAGGATCAGTACTTTGGTTTTGGCCTTGGTCATGATGCAGTTCTCCAAACCAGATCGGCCCTGCCGTTCCCGGCAGGGCCGATGGCTGTTTCATCTTCAGAAAGCGTCGGGCTGGGCCTTACAGGTTTTGCTGATAGAAGGGGATCAGCTTGGCCAACGCCTGACCGACAGGGCCCGGCTGGTCGTACAACTCGTAGTGTGAAGCACCCTCGACAACGACCAGTTCCTTAACCTTCGACGCGGCGCGCGCGTAAATCTCCAGCCCATCGCGATAGGCGCCAAAGCCGCCCGGCTTGTCGCCAACCACCACCATCATCGGCGTCGTCAGCAGCGTCTCGGCCAGATGGAAGGCATCCCAGGCGGCAGAGGCAGCGCGGCGCGAGAACAGCGCTCGCGTGCCGGCGTTGTCGTTGATGCAGCGGTTGCGGTAGTAATCCGTGGCGCCGAGCACATCAACGTCCGTGAAGCCCGCCTGGGCGGCGGCATCCAGCGAGGGCGGAACGAACAGGTCAACCTTGAGCGCCTCGCCCCTGGCCTCGGCGGTGCGTTGCTGGGCCACGGCTTCCATCTGGCCAATCGGGTCGAAGCCGCTGAAGCCTTCACGGCACAGGCGGCCGTAGTTGACCCCGGTGATGCTGACCAGGGCCTTGATGCGGCGCTCGATCATGGTTGCATTGATGGCATAGCCCCCGCCGCCGCAGATGCCCAGCACGCCAATTCGGTCGGCATCCACATATGGCAATGTGACCAGGTAGTCCGCGACCCAGCTGAAGTCTTCCACGGCCATGGCCGGGTCTTCAATGTAGCGGGGCTCGCCACCGCTCTGGCCTTGCGTGCTGCGATCGAAGGCGATGACAACAAACCCGGCTTCTGCCAGTGCCTTGCCATAGACATTTCCGGCGGTCTGCTCCTTGCAGCTTCCGATAGGGTGGGCGCTGATGATGGCCGGGTACTTCTTGGTCTGGTCGAAGTTGGGCGGGAAATGCAGGTCTGCCGCGATGTCCCAGTAGGTGGTCTTGATCTTGACGCTTTGCATGGTGGGCTCCTTGTTGCCGTGGATTGGCCGCTGAGTGGAAATGGCCTGGTCACTGTCCTCTGCAGGCGTGCGGCCAAGCACCGATGGATGCACTGTAGGCCGGATGTTTGATTCGTCATAGCCATCAATCCGTACTACAGTTGTATTTTGAAATTGACAATGAAAAACATATGGACCCGTCGCTGCTTCCCTCCCTGGCATGGTTCGCTCACGTGGCCCACCACCGCAGCTTTACCAAGGCCGCAGCGGAAATGGGCGTGTCCCGAGCCAACCTGTCGCAGAACGTGAAGGCGCTGGAACGCCGGCTGAACGTCAAGCTGCTGTACCGTACGACGCGTGACATGTCGCTGACCGAGGAAGGCCAGCGCCTTTACGAAGTGTGGTATCCGGCCCTGGTCGCCGTGGAGCGCACGGTGCGCACCATGCATGACGCAGGTGACGAACCTTCGGGCCTGGTGCGCGTCAACACCTCCCGGGTGGCAGCCAAGACTCTGGTGGAGCCGCATCTGGGAGAGTTCTGCATGCGCTACCCCAGGCTGCAGCTGGAATTGGTCATGGACGATGCGCTGGCCAACATCGTGGCCGACGGCTGTGATGCAGGCATTCGCATCGGCGAGAGCCTGGCCGAGCATATGGTGGCTGTGCCGATCACTCCGGCGCTGGAAATGGCGGTGGTGGCGACACCGGCGTACTTCGAGCAGCATGGGGTGCCAGGTACGCCGGCCGATCTAGCCCGGCACAACTGCCTGCGTTTCAGGCAGACGAGCGGTGCGATCCATGCCTGGGAGTTCACCTCGCCCGAGACGGGCGGACACACGTTCACGGTGGAGCCACAGGGCCGCATCATTACCAATGACGATGATGGGATGATCCGCGCCGCGCTGCAAGGGACGGGCCTCATGCAGCACATCGACATTGCGGTGCGGCAGCATCTGGACTCCGGGGCGCTGGTGCGTGTGCTGCAATCCTGGTGTAAGCCCTTCGCGGGCTTTTACATTTATGCCCCGACCCGGGCGCAAATGCCTGCCAAGGTACGGGCATTGATTGATTTTCTGGTCGAGAAGCGCGAGAGCATGGCGCCCCTGCAGCAACCGCCTTCCAAAAAGCAGCGAGTGCGCTGAGCGACGCTCCCACTCGTCATTGTCAAAGTGGAGCTGACCCCGCAGGTCAGCTAGTTTCAACAAGCTAGCTGCAGGTTGATAGCTGCAACCGTCGCTTGCAGCGGCAGCATGTGCGGCAAAGCAGACATCCATCATCGAAACTTGGACGGCGGCAATGGGTAGAAAGCGACTATTCGGCAAAAGATGAGCGTATGAACCCCCACCTGCACCGCCTGATCCGTGACTACCAGGCCAGCGTTCACATGGCCCTCCAGAAGCTGCAAGCCTCCGGCATCAGGATGCCGACTTCAGCCATGGATTGGGCCGGGATGGACCTCCCGCTTCCTGGCATGCTCGAGGACGGCATTCGGTACTACAAGCACGGCATCGGGTGCGCGGTCTGGCTGCCGTCAGGCACCGTGGATTTCGACTTTGGCGACCACGGCGAGGCGGACGGATTCAATCGCGGGCGTATCACGCAGTTCGCGATGCCGAATCTGGCTGCATATGGGTTCAAGACGCCCGAAGCCGTGAAGGCGGCGTTTGATCAAGCCGTCGCATCCGGCGAGATTGTCTGCCCGGAATCGACGGTCTGCTACCTGGCAGGATCCGATCGGGTATACGCCACGGACGTTTGATTGCCGCCTTGTTGAACGCCGCCGCTTGCGGCCCGGCGGCTATTTCCCAGCAACGATCAGGCAGGCAGTCCATTCAGGACGCGCTCATATTGAAGCAAGTCCTCCTGCGAAAAACAGCAGAAGACCACTTCCTGAATCGACGATTCCGCAGACAGGCTTGCACGAACGCTCTTGACCGCTTCCTGCGCCGCCAATTCGATGGGATAGCCATAGATGCCCGTGCTGATGCTGGGAAACGCAATCGAGGCAAGCGCCCTGTCCTGCGCCAGTTCGATGCACCGGCGATAGCAGCTGGACAGCAAGCCCGGCTCCCCGTTATCACCGCCCCGCCATACCGGCCCCACCGTATGAATGATGTACTGCGCGGACAGACGATAGGCCTTGGTCACCTTGGCCTCGCCGGTTTTGCAGCCACCCAGCAGCCTGCATTCATGCACCAGGTCTGGCCCCGCGGCGCGATGGATCGCGCCATCGACGCCGCCGCCGCCCAGCAGTGAAGAGTTCGCCGCGTTGACGATGGCGTCGACTTGAAGCTTCGTGATATCGGAACGGATGGCTCGCAGGCGGGTGGGCATATTCTTGCTACTTGAAAATGAGACCGGGGCTGCCGCGACCACGGCATCGATTGCGCGTCAACACCGAGAGTTTTCGCGCGACAACGGTCGGGTGGAATCGGACGCGAGCAGGATAGCATTCACGCCCGATCCGAATTCCCCGATCAAAACGCCCGATCAAATTGGCAAGGCCCGATTCTGCACCACATTCCTCATCACCAAGGTCGACGTCAGCCGCTGCACGCTCGGCAAGGTCGACAGGCTGTAGTCATACAGCTTCTGATACGCCGCCAAATCCGTCGTGACCACGTGCAGCAGGAAATCCGGATCGCCGAACAGCCGCTGCGCCTGGATGATTTCCGGAATCTGCGGGACCGCGTCCTCGAAGGCCTGCACGGCGGCCCGGTCCGTGACCCGCAAGGTCACGAACACGATGGCGGAAAAATTCAATCCCACCGCCGAGGGATTCAGGTTCGCCCGATAGTCCGCGATCACCCCCGCCTCTTCCAGGGCGCGAACCCGCCGGTGGCAAGGAGACAGGCTCAACCCGATCCGCTCGCCCAGGTCCGTGAGAGAAAGCCGCCCGTCACGCTGCAGCTCCGCAAGAATCTTTCTGTCTATATCGTCCATGCGAGAAATATTGCCTTAGATACAGGATTCCCTGCAAGACCTTGGAAGCACCTTCCAGGCGAGTCCCGATAAGCTTGCGCCATGGATATTTCTACGCTTCTTCTGTTCTCGGCCACCGTCATTCCGCTGGTCTGCACCCCTGGGCCCGACATTCTTTTCGTCGCCTCACAAGCGGTGTCCACCGGCACCGCGGCGGGGTTTCGCGCCACGGCGGGCATCATCCTGGGCTATTGCGTCCACTCGCTGCTGGTGGCGCTGGGACTGGCCGCCGTCGTCGCGGCGTCGCCGCTGCTGTTCGAGATCATCCGCTGGACCGGCATCACCTATCTGGTCTTCCTGGCCGCCAAGCTGGTGCGGGCCGCCATGCGCCCCGGCGGCCTGCAAGCCTCGCGCGAGCGGGTCAGGGATCAGCTGTACAAGGGCTTCCTGACCTCGCTGCTCAACCCCAAGGGGATGCTGGTCTACCTGGCGATCCTGCCGCAATTCATGGATCGGCAGCAGGGCAATACCACCGTGCAAGCGCTGCTGCTGTCGGCGGCGTTCATGTTCTGGTGCGCGGTGGTGTATTCGGCGGTGTGCGTCGGGTTTGGCCGGCTTGGCGGCGGCAGCCTGAGCGAGTTGCGGCGGCGTTTGATCGATGGGACGGCTGGTGGGATGATTCTGCTGGCGGCGGGGTTCATGGCGCTGGCGCATCGGTAGGGAATCCGCGGAATCGATCCGGTATGCTTGCCGGGGCGGGCCAGATGGCTCGGCACGCTTTCCGTTTCGCCGCTTGCCGAGATCAATTCGGCTCCTGAGCTCTCAGGACCCGCTTTTTCGCGCAGCACTGGCGCCAGCCAATCGCCGCTATCACACAGACCTGAGACAGATATGGCGCTACAGCGCAACGTCCAACAGCAGAACGACAAATCCGAGCATTCGATTCGCAGGAGAGTGGCCTATTGGAAAGAGCACGGCGTCCCTGAAGCGCTCACGCTTGTCGGGAGTGCGCAAGGCATCGATTGGAACCGGTCGATTGTTGTACACCTTGAGGTCGATTTTCCAGGCATGCCCGAATTGTTCGGCACGCTGGTTACACAGGACCAGCGCTTCATCGCATTCGAGATTGCCAGCTCCGACCGCATTCAAGTCGAGCGTTGGGAAGACGTGACCGCCGCCCAGGATTTCAATCACCACAACCGTGGAACCGGCCTGGGATGGGGCGCATTGGTACTGAAGGTATTCCAGGAGATGAATGCTTGACGGCGCAACCGGTTGTCGAGCCTCATAGCCTTTCATTCCACCAGCCCAGACGGCGTAACGCCCATGCCACCTGCACCCATCACCCTGGCCGATCTATTCCAAACAGGAGCCGGCCTCATCGGCCCCGCCTGGATGCCGGTCTACGACCTGGCCGCCTATCTGACCGCGGCGGATCAGGCAACGGGCTGGAGCTCCGACATGATGGCCGCGCGCGAGCTGGACAGGCTGCGGCTTGCCGAGTACCAGGCCATCGTCGATCTATGTGCGGCATTCCAGCCGGCAGGGTTTGATGGCGACAGCCATTACCAGCGCGTCGATCCGTCCGACGCCCGCCTGACGGCGGTCCTGGCCGACAACGCCGCCGATCCCCAGCCGAGTTATGCGCGCTTGCTGTCGCGCCTGATCGAAAGCGGCGTATTGGCGCGGCGCGCGGGCGCGTGAGCCTGACGGTCTGCGCTCCCCCCGCCTCCCGCCCTACTTCCCGCGCTGCTTTTTGCGCCGTCTCTTGCCCCAGGTTTCCTGGAACACGCAGATGTACTCCAGCACGGTCTCGTCAGGAATCGATTGCCCCAGGTTCTCGAAATCATCATGTTCTGCCGGCAAGGGCAGCCCCACTCCGTCGATGCCGTTGATCACGATGCACCCGGCATACTCGGTTTGAGCGTGGGTGTTCTGGATCACCTGCAATACGGTCATGCCGGGCCAGATCAGTCCGGCGTAGCTGCCCTGGAACCTGGAATTGGCGCAGACCGTGGTAATCAATCTGTCCGCGTCATACGCGATGGATATCAGCTCATCGCCCACAAACGCCCATGACGTCTCCCTGTCATCACGTACCAGATAATGCGTGGACAGCTTGTCCAGGTAGAGGTCCACGCTCTCACCCAGCTTGATGCCGCCCAGCGAGACGCCCGGCTTGATTTCCCTGTCGATCAACATTTGGTTTTTCTGGATGGTGGTCGTTGAAGCCTGGCCTTACGCGGAATAGTCTTCGTACTCCCAGTTGAAGTACCGCTGCAGCACCGCGCAGGATTCTTCCCAGCTGCCTCTCGCGCAATCGCGCACGATGTCGTCCAGCAAGGCGGTCAGCTGCTTCCAGTCGAAATCGGAAATCACCAGCGTGCGGTGCTTCACCATACAAAAACCGCTGCCATGCCGCCGCAAGGCCTCGGGCGTGGCGACGCGGACATGGAACATATTGGAGGCGCGCTCGCCCCGCAAGCCGATCTCCAGGTCCAGGCCCAGGAATACCTGTTCCCGGCTGTCTGGCCGCCATAATGGCAAGGCGTCGATGTTCGAGGAAGCGATGTCCTTGATTTCGAGGGGAACCGCGCGCTTTTTCATTGCTGGCTTCCGAATCCTCGCAAGGCCACACGGACGCGGCGGTCGCGCTCGAACAGCGACGGGTCAAAGCGCTGCTCGAGTTCGGCATAGGCGAGATCGACGGGATCGCCGTCATCGAGCGTCAGCGTTTCCTGGTTGTTGTAGATGAACTTCATGAGGTTCGCGACCACCGCGTCGTTTTGTACTCGGGCATGGATGAAGGCTAACAGCATGTCCTTGATCTGGTGCTTGTCGTTGCCTGTGAAGTAGTCGGCGATGCCGTGATTGCTGCCGTCGGAAATCATGCGGGCTGTGACGGGCTTGCCGTGGAGGAGGATGGGCATTTTTCCGGAATCTATCGTCTTGGGGACGACGAAGGCGCCGACGTTGGCGAAGGAAGGGTAGTCGGTTGATGAATCGTTCTTGGTTTCGAAGTAGAGGAAGAATGCGGTCATCTTCTGGGTGGGGGCTTGTGCTTGGGGAGGAGCCTGTGTGGGTCGATCGCTGTTGGACTATGGCGCGGTGGCGGCTCCGGCTCTGCCCGTGTATACGTGGTCCGAGGCTAGCTTTGAGAATGCGGCGGTGTGGATCTTAGACCAGAAATGACCATTGTTCGCAGCACGACGAGGGATGCTGGATACTATCCACACTTTAGCCTCTCTCCGCCCCCAGATTGGCCATCATCTTGAACTGGGCGGAGTGCCCCGCCGCTATCGTCTGTTATCGGCCATGAACGGCCAGCCATGGCAGATTTCCGGGCGACGGCTTCAGGCTGTGAGCCGCCGGTCGGCCGCCTTCCCATGAATGACGGCTGCCAGGAAGAGCGGACACTTAAGAGCAACCGGTCTCGCCACCCATATCTGAAGACCTGATGCAGCCAGCGTGGTCACTCGTGGACAGTGGCAGCGAGAAGGCGCATATTTATGACCTATTCACTCGGTGGGAAACCATCATGGAAGTCACTGCCCCGGTTGTTCACCGCGATCCCTGGAACAAGGGCAAGATCGTCGGACGGAAGGCGCCCTTCAAGCCGAAAGACATCTGGGCGCTGCGCGTACGCCTTCAGATGGAGAGCCGGGTGCGATAACTCGCGTTGCTCAACCTCGGAATTGACAGCAAGCTACGCGGATGTGATCTTGTCTCCCTCAGAGTCCGCAACGTTTGTCATGGCGATCAGGTCGCTTCACGCACAGTCGTCATGCAGCACAAGACGCAGCGGCCAGTGCAGTTCGAGATCACCGCGACCACGCGCGACACGCTTCAGAAGTGGATCAAGGCTGCGGGCCTGAAGTCCGGGGCCTGTCATTAATTTCGTGTTCAAGGCATAACATACGTCCAAGGAGTATGTATGCCTCGCACCCCGAAGTCCAAGCTGG
>NZ_JAGTJY010000009.1:0-65656 GCF_018195695.1 Achromobacter sp. Marseille-Q0513
GGCCTGGGGCGCAACCGGCGCTTATTGCAAATCATTATTATTCTTGTAAAGCCGGGGTGTCCCGGGCCACGCCCGCCACGTGAAGAGAAGAGAGATAAATCCGGGGAGACAGCTGAGATAAATCCGGGATACCGCGGGATGGGAAGGGATTTATCGGGATGGAATTGCAAGAGCCTTACAGAATCGGGCCGGTTGATTTAGCCCGATCGCAAGGTCAGGACGAACTGCCGCCTTGGCTGGATATGATGGCACGGATTTCGTCTTCCAGCTTGGCGGTCATGCGTCGGGCTACCCTCTCCACTTGATCCGAGTCCGCAGTGCGCGCAACGAAGCTCAGGGTCATGGCGTACTGATATGCCACGCTCGCCAACGACGTAACCACCACATCAGTGACGGTGCCGGCGTAATCGCGCAGGCGTTGGATGCCGTCTTGTTGGTCATAAGGTTTGGCGGGCTCCGAAAGTGGATGTTGAAAGGAAGGACTATAAGGAGCCGTCTGCAGACTGCCGAGCGGAACCGGCAGTGCGGTATCCGCCCTTGTCCGCCTGTGGTTGTGCTCTCGACCGGCATCAATGCACGCCTGGAACTGCGGTGCCTGTTGCTTGGCTTCCTCTGCATCTCCGCCGGCGCAGATGAAACCGGCGGTAAATGCGTCGGCGCGGACCTTGTGCACGTGCTCGGCGCTGGCCTGGGCCGCTGCAGGAGCCGCAGCACGCATAGCCCTGTAGATCTCGGCCGGGGCATTGCCGCCGGTCCGCTCGAGATACTCGCGCGCGGCCTTGGCACCGGCCTGGACCATTTCGTCCGTCACCGCCTCCCCGGCTACAGGGGCGCGCACCAGGGACAGCGCCCTCAACACGGCGTTGACCATGTTTCTGCGGATATCGATGGCTACGGACACGGGCGAGACGACCGGTTCTCGGCCTTCACGGTGCGCAATCCGGGTCATCGTGTCGTAGCACTCAGCATAGAGTTCAAGTGCGCGCTGCACGGCTTCCTGCGTTGCTGCCTGGGCGGATTTGTTCTGATTGGTCATCGGGCTTCCTTGCTGATGGTCATCGTGGCGTCGCTCCGATCCGAATCTATGTGGATGGTGGTACTGGAGACAACTACGCAGACAACTGCGAGGAACCAGCCCCACCCCGGCGCGCGCTTGTAAATCAGAAAGGCGGCCATACCGAATAGGCTGCCCAAATATGTCAGGGCCAAAGCCCATCTGAAGGATTCGCTCATGGGATTGCTCCTTGATCCGGGCTCGCTTCGCAGTTTCGGCCATTCGCTGCGGCCCGGTCCGCGCGCAGCTTTGCCTTCCATCGCTCGGCCTTCTGGATGACCTTCTCGTCGCTCAGGTAGCAGGCCTTGCACCAGGTATGCAGCTTGCCTCTGGCGGTGTAGAAGAACTCACCGTCAGCGGGCCAAAAGTCCTTGCAACGAAAGCACTGGATCTCAGTGCCCAGCTCGGTCTCGATCTTGAGGCGTGGCACTCGTTTCACGGCTTGGTACTCCCCAGATTCAACGCCACTTGCAAGGCCTCGAAGGCTTCAAGCATCGGGTCGAAGGTGTTGCGTGTGAAGGCCTGGTTGAGCTTGGCCTGCAGCTTGCCGAGAACTGCTGGCTCGAGCTGCCGATCGCGCACCTGATCGACGAGATGCCGAACACGCTCTGGCAGGATGCGCATCGCCCATTTCTTCATCGTTTCGATCGTGCGCTCCGCCTGAGCGCCGTCAATCCATTGCAGCGCCTCGACACCGGTGATCCGTTTGACGTAGGCGGCCAAGGCCTCCTCGGAGGCGTTGTTGACCGCACCCAGATCGCGCAACAATAGCCACAGGGCGCGAATCTTCTTGCTTGTAGCCTCGGTGTCGATCGGCCGACCGGGGCGCGGCTTCAAACGCACCTTGAAGCCAAATCGCTTGAAGTGATCCAGGGCCAGTTGCAGCTCTTCGGCGCTCATCGCTGAGCAGGAGTCCTTCTTGCCGCCGGTGACCGTCAGCAGAGCCGCGCGATAGGTCTCCTTGTCCAGCTTCAGTTCGCGTTGGGCGACATGTACAAGCCGGATCAGGCGCTGGCGCTCGGCGGCACGCGGTGCCGAGGCGCCCCTCACGGCTGCCCCCCGATATCGTCGGCCATCATTTGGGCGGATACTCGCTCAGCGTGGTCGGCGAGATCGCTCAGTTCACCCATATTGAACTGATCGACGCCATCCCAAGCTTCAGCCATGTTGAGAAGCCGCTCCCGAATGGCGCGCAGGCTACGACGTTGGCGACCGGCAAGCTGTTTGGAGGTGGGGCTGGCCATGCTACTTCCCCTGTCCAAGCATCAATGGCGCCGCGCTTGCGCCCACGCCCTGATGCAACTGGATGCCAGCACCAGCGTGGTGGCCCGCGACCTGGTCGGCCCAGCCGCGAGCGCCGGCGTCACGGCTGCGCGGGGTGAACTTGTCCAGGTTCGGGTGATTCAGCTGCATGTGCGCCTCGATCGCAGTCTTCTGGTCTGCCGAGGGTTCCATCCGCCGAGGTACGAGAGATGCGACGGCCGCGACCCAACCCTGGCAGAAGGCATCAGCACGGGCCGTCTTATTCTTGGGGCCGCAACGCTTCAGTTTCGCCTTGATGTGGTCGGCGCGCGCCCGCGCCATCAGCCGCAACAGCACCTGCAGGGTGTACTGTGCCACCTCGACACCGGGCGAGCAGCCGACCAGCAGCCACACCGCTCCACCGGGGAGGACTCCGCCGCTCGCGAGGATGAGCTCGCAGCCGAATGAGTCGGCCACAAGGCCAGCAAGGTGGGCTTCATGCCTACTCGGCTTGCGAGCGGTGGCCTTGACCGAGCACTCACGAGCACCGACCGCCTGAGCTTCCAGCTGCGATACGCCGTGCTCACGCATCAGCGCTTGCGCTTGGCGCAGCGCTGCAGCGGCCTCGGCCGGCTCGCTGGACTTTGCAAGCGCCAGGCACTTCCCGATCTTGCGAAGGATGTCGTCTTTATCCATGTTGGAGATCCTCGGGCAGGCTTCGCAGCGCCGGCACGACCGGAACGGCATAGATCGGCGTGTGGCCAGTGAAAATGCAGTCCTGGGTCTCGCCATCTGGGAAGACCTGCTTGAGCATGGTGACCGCATCCAGCCGCGTAAACGCGATGCTCATGCGATCCGGCAGCAGCCGGCCGATGTTGACAATGCTGGCACGCAGGATATCCACCTTCAGCCTGTCGTCCACAGCCGTCAGGTGGTCGAGACGCTCGACGTCGGCGACGATGGAGTCGATTTCAGCAAGGCAAGCCGCCTTGCTCAGCGGGCTGCCCGGCGTCTTGTAGGCATCCAGGACTGTACGGATGCGTTGAATGGGATTCATGGCTGTGTCCATTGTGTTCTCGTTGATGAGGGGGCTCTCTACGGCTGCGAAAATGGACCGCTGGCGCTACGCACCGTCGGTCTCAGGGGAATCCATTCCAGGAAGCTGGGGTTGGGTGCGGCGCCGCGACTCGGCCAGCATGACGCGGTAGCGCTGGTAGACATACACATAGCTCACGCCCAGGTGCGCGGCGATCTCCGACGCATTGCCGCGGCGAAGGTGGTGCCAGATGTAGGTGTCGTGCTCCAGCCGGACATAGCCGCGGTCCTTGGGGAAATACAGGCTCTGGCCGCTGTAATGCCGGTGCACCAGATCGACCAGCTCATCGCCGAGTGTGGCTGCGTCCTCGGCCGTAAGCTGAAGGCGCTCGATCAGGAAGATGCCGAACAGCTCGGCCATCTCCTGCAGGGTCTTGTGGCGGCGTCGTACGGACGGCGTATCGTCGGGGGGCATGGTCATTTCTGGCTCCTGGCGCTTACCGGAGCGCCCTACAAGGGCAAGGCGTTCAAGAAAGCGTGCATGTCAAAAAAATCCGGGGTCGATCTGAGCCCCCCCCGGCCAGGCTGGGACGTCCCGCGCATTTAGCCGTGCGCGGCCCCCTTATCGCTTGGGGTGTGGAGCGGCTGGGTCATACATCGATCGGACCGATGCGGGTGCGCCTGTCGTATTCGCCGGCATCCCAGGCTGGCACATGTTCCGGGCACCAGCTGCAAACACCTTTGCCCAGGGTGCGGTCAACCCGCAGCCAGTAGCACACATCGCTGCCCTTGGTGTCGCAGCAGGCATCGTTGTCGGAACATCCGCAGCCCACACACTGCGCGATCGAAAGCAGATTTCTGGCCATGGTCATGATCACACCGCCGCGATGTCCAGGCAGATCGGCGAGTACTCGTCCGAACCCTCGCGCCGCTCGTAGAAGCGCACATAGGGTTTGCTGTTGGCCACGCTCACGCTGTCGCTGATCGCGGCCATGGCACGTTGCCAGCGGTCATCTTTGATGGGAAGACGACGCAGGCCCAGCACGCGAGCCGTGTTGATCTGGCCGGCCTTGTCCACCCGGAATGCATCGTTCACCAGCACCTTGATCTCGTCGCGCGAGTCTTCAGACCAGGAGGTGATGCATTCGTCGATCAGGGTTTTGGCCCCATGCAAGCGCTCGTCGAACACGAGACGGTCCTGGATCTGCAGCCGGATCATGTAGCGTCCGCTGAACGAGGTCAGCGTCAGGTTTCCCTTGACGCTACGCGACTTCACTCCGTACTGCTCGACGCTCGTCTCGACAAATGCCTCGATATCGCGAAACGCGCGGACCTTGAAATCCGCCAGCAACGTGCTGATGATCTTGGCCTGGTCGATGAGCGTCTCGATGGTCTGGTCGCGCAGCTTGTCGATATCGGATACCAGGGCTTCGGGGACGTACGAACCGTCCGCCTTGAGGCGAAATCCCGGCGGGATGTCGGGGCGGTTGGCGGTGGTGCTGGTCATGATGCTTCCTTCATGTTGGGCGAGGCGATGGAGTCGGCGATCTCGGCTGCGGCCTCGTCCACGATGGCCGAGATCTGCACGATGGCGTCGTGCTTGCTGACCGAGCTGGCCGGCGCCTGGTGGCGGCGCAACACGGTCTTGATACGGATGAGCGCCACAACGGCGACATCGTCAGATTTGCTCATGGGGTCTCCTGAAAGGCGGCGAACGCCTCGAGCCTGGAAAAAATTGCCGCGCACAACAGCCCGATCGCGCTGGCAGCGGTCTCATCGTCACGCGCGCTCACGCCCTGCAGGTGATGGATGACGGCATGGGACACTTCGTGGGGAACGATCTCACGCAGGTTGCTGCCCGAGAGCGGCACAGCGACCGTCCCGATCACGCGGGCACCCGGCGCGGCCGGCTGGAAATAGCCGTGAACGACCTTGCGATCGCTGCGCCTGCGGCCTCCGCGATACTCCGCGTCCACGTCGGCTACACTGGGCAGCAGTCGCACGCGCAGCCGCATCCCGGCCACCACAACCTGAAAGACCATCAAGGCGCGAACGCGAGCCATGTCAGTGCCTCGTTGCCGGCGTGTCGGTGTGCGCGAACCGCGTGCGCTGGATCGCGGCGGCGATGTGCTTGCGCAGTGCCTCCTCGTCATTGCCCAGCTGGGCGCTCATGATGTCGCTGAGCAGCTGGCTCAACTCGGCGAAGGAACTGCGCAACGAGCAATGCTCGAAGAACAGGTTGGTCAGGTCCTTGTTGGCACCATGCAGCGCGTAGCGCAGCTCATCGATCGAGTCAAACGCCGCCGGGTTGGCCAAAGTCGGGCCCGACATGAATTCAACCGTCATGGCGCACCTCGTCCTGTTGGATTGCCAGGCGCACGCCCTGAAACAGCGCCGTGATGCGGCCGTCGGCCTGGCGCGTGGAGGCTTCGCACATCCCGCGCAGGTACTCAGCGGGCATCCCGCACAGGTCGAGCAGCAAGATGGGCGCGCCACCGTCGTCCGGAATCAGCTCCTCGCTTATCACGCGCAGGCCCAGCATCCGCAGCGCCCGGCCCGCGGCGTTGGCAGCCGCTATCTGCGCGATGCGCGCCGGGGTATAGACCCTCGGCGCCGTGGTGTTGTCGATCAGTTCCATTTCGTCTCCATGACGATGTCGGCACTCACCGCCGGAGCGCCGTTCTCGGCGGCCAGGTTCATGGCGGCGGTGAGCAGGTTGTGCACCGCCAAGGGGTACAGGAACGAGCGCTCGGTGTGCCCGCGCGGCACGGGCGGGCACAAGCGCTCGCGCAGCGCCTGCAGGCCATCGGCGGTCACGATCTTGGAGAGGTCCACGCCGAAGCGCTTGAGCCGGAACCGCAGGTAGCCTTCCAGGTGCTCACCCAGCGGCGGCAACGTGATGATCTCGCAGCGCTGGACCACCTCGCGCACAGAGGGGTCGCGAGGGTCGAGTTTTTCGGCGAGCTCGTTCTGTCCGAGCAGGATGACGCTCAAGAGGCGCGAGAACCCATCCTCGAGCTCGACGAAGCGCTTCAGGTGGCGCAGCGTGGCCTTGGGCATGGCGTGCGCTTCCTCGATCAGCACCGCATGGCGCGTACCCGCGCGGTGGCTCTCTTTCAGCCGGTTCTCCAGCTGGCGGTACCGCGCGTCGCTGCTGGCCCGCAGCGGCTCATGCGGGGCGATCGTGGCCATGATGGCGTCCAGGATCGCGCTGGCCTTGAGCGTCTTGCCCTTGACGTCGTCGGGCTCCATGCCGACCACGTAGGGGCGGATGATCTGGATGGGCAGGTCCTCGCGCTGCACGCGCTCCTGCAGGTCGCGGCGCAGCGTGGTCTTGCCGGAGCCCGACTCGCCTACCACCGCGACAAAGCCGCCGCGCTTGCAGGCATCCAGCAGCTGGGCACGCGTGTAGCGCAGCTGCTCGTTGACGTAGAACTCGTCGCTGCTGGCGACTTCGTCAAAGGGGTTGCCCGGCAGCTTGAAGTGGCGCAGGGTCTGAGGGTGTAGAATCTGCTTGCGAATCGACATGTGTTCGTCCTCATTCGTGGGGGTATGCTGTTGTTCGGGCGCCACCGCACTGACCTGCGGTGGCGTTTCTTTTTCAAAGGCCACGGCAATCTGTTCCTCGGTGGCGCCGTGGACTTTCAAAAACTGGATCGTGGCCTCGCGCAGCTGGTGCTGCCGCACCCGAGGCCATAGGGCGTGATTGACAAGTTGAGCGACCGTCGCCGGGCTGAGTTCGACGGCGATCGCAAGCTGGCTTTGCGACACGCCGAGCGCCGGCAAGATCCGTTTGAGTTTCAGCTGCTGTCTCATCTGCTTTCCTAGGCGGCGCGCACGATGTGCACGATGGACGGTTGAATGGGCGCCGGCGCCATGGCCGCGCGTAGCGCTTGCACTGCGGCGTCAATGGCATCGGCCGGAACGCCCTCGGGATACAGGGCCTGCAGGCGTGTGTAGTGTTCAGGCGACCAGTCGGGAAACACCGACTTGAGCTGCTTGGCGGCCTGGATGTGCGAAAGCGGCGGCAGGTGCACCGTCGGTGCGACCAGGTCGTGATCCCGGCCGCGGCGCGGCAGTGTGGCGGGCACGTGCTCGAGCGCCTGGTCGATGTGGGCGAAGGGGTCGATCTGCCCGCCGAAGGCGACGGTGCCGGCCTTGCGTGCCGCCTTCGCTTCGGTCTCGGTGGAGGTGCCTGTCGCCATCAATTCCAGGGCCTTGGCGTTGGTCTGCGCGGGCGTGTCGGCGTGACGGGCATAGCTCTCTCCGATAACGGGTGCATCGGCCACCATGCCGAACTGGTCGTAGGTGACACGTTGCACGACCTGGTAGGCCTCATGGCCCGCGTCGTCGCTCATGACGACCTGGACGGTGTCCTGGGCCCAGGGGTTCTCGCAGACGAGCAGCTTCTCGCCAACGCAAACGCCGGGGACCGTCGAAACGTCGTAGTCCGAACCTCGGTAGCTGACGCGCAAGTGCGTGGAAACCACGCGCGACTCGGGTGCGCTGAGGGCGAGTGACCGCAGGAGCTCCGCTGCCGGCGGGGTCACCAACTGTTCGGGTGTGATGTGCAGCCAGGCGGAGTCGCGAGTGCGCCCCGTGCGCGTGTGGATTCGCGTGCCGTTGAAGTATCGGCGCCAGCGTGCCACCAGCGCATTGATCTTCTCCAGGCTGTCGACCTTGTCGGACGGCAGCAGCCGCAGAGTGGACTCGAAATCGCGCTCGGTGATGTCCTGGCCCTTCTCGACCTGGCCCTTGGCACGCGGGTTCTTCGGCTTGTTGATCTGGACGTGGATCCGCAACGCCTTGCACAGGTTCTTGAAGATCGCGCTGGTGTTGGCCGACCCTGGGTCGAGCATGACCATGAGGGGCACGCCGAACATGGCTTCACCTTCGCGACGATGCATCGCGTCGATGAGGACGTCAACCAGGTTGGTGGCGTTCTCCCCACCCGTGACGTACGTGGAGTAGTTCCAGCCGCTGGTGTGATCGGTCACCACGTAGCGCCACAGCGACTCGTTGATGACCTTGATGACGTTGGCCGGCTTGTTCTTGTAGAAGTCGGTGTGGTCCATGATGCGCAGGCCGTTGTCGCCCTTCGACGCGCGCGGCAGGTAGAACAGAACGCATCGCGAGGCGTCGATCTGCCATACATGGTTCGGGTGCAGGCTGCGCAGGCTCATCGCCGGCGCCGGCGCGAGCAGTTGCTCCGGATGCAGCCGATAGTTGCGCAGCGCCTTGCGGATGGTAGAGATTGACAGGGGAGAAACTTCGCCCGTCGCCGGGTTGATGCGCAACGCTTCGATCATGTTGTTGGCGCGCAGCACCTCCACCGCGGCCGCCACGCTCTTGAGCATCTTGCCGTTCTTGCGCATGTGCTCAAGCAGCACGGCCGCGATCATCTGTGCCTCTTCCACGGGAAGTGCGGTCTTGCCGGCGTCCGAGCGACGCTTGCGGGTCGGTTTGCTGACCAGGTCGCCCAGCAGGCGATAAAGCCGGGCCTGCGACATCTGCAGCCGCGCAGCAGCGCCGGCCAGGATCTCGCCCTTACGCCCGTGCGGCGCAACGCGCCAGGCACGGGCGACGTCGGCCAGCTCTTCGGCGATGACAGCATTGGCGGGGGCTCCCATCGTCGCCTCCTTACTCGTCCTGCGCCCAGGCCGGCAGTTCGTCGCCGTCAGCCTGGGGCAGGTTGAACTCGGTAAACAAGTCGCCGATCTGTTGCTGGACGGCGCGCAGGCTGGCGGCCAAGAGCCGCGTGCGCTGCGCATCGCCCTTACCGTTCTCGACATACGCCGCGCACAGTTTTTCCAGGCCTTCGCGCAGCTTGCCGGCAATAGTGGCTTCCAGCCCCACCAGCTCGGCTTCGACCTCGGTGTGCAGGCCCACCAACTGCGCGTCAGGCTTTTCTGCCTTGATGCGGCGATTGGCGGCGTCCCGCTCTTTCTTGAGGGTATCGATCTGGTCGTTCTTCTCCGCGAGCAGTTTGTCGTTGGCCTCGGCTTCGGCGCGTGCTTCACGCAGCGTCTTGCGCAGATCGGACACCGACATGGTGGCGATGTCGTCGAGCGTGAGGCCCGCGACGGTGCCACCGTCATTCAGTTCGGCGACCTGGTCGTCGTCGAGGACGAGAAGCTCGATAAGTTTCGACTTGTTACCGGCCGCCTCGATCAAATGCGTCGACGTCGACGCATTTGAGAACTTCAGCGCTGCCTGGCTCATGCGCTGCGCGAGGCGGGGTTCGAGGCCGAGACGGGACAGGAAATCACGCCAATCCCCGTGCGGCACATGTTCGCGCACCACCAGCAACGCACGACCGGCCGCGAGCATTTCGTCGGCGCTACGCGCCAGGTGGGTGCGAATGACGTGTTCGTAGCGCGGCAGGTCAAAGGGCAAGCCGTCACCGAACTGCTTGAGGACCAATGCAGAGCGTTCGGCCGCCTGGACCTGCGCCGCCTCGATATCTGCGGCGGGCTTGGCCGTGTCAGGAGCGACGGAGGGGGAATTCTTCGGACGTGCCATGGTGACTATCCTTTTGTCGGGGATTCATGAATGGGTTGAACGTCGACCAGTTCCATGCGCAGCGCGTGCGGCTGGCCGACGTGCTTGAGCACTTCGAGGAGCATGTCGCGGGCAACCGCAAATGCCACGTCGGCTTCGGTCGTGGGAATGCGGTTCACGCGCACGCGATACTCCGATCTGCCCGCGATGTAGATATCGACGGTCGTGTGGTGATCGACGGGCCTGGCCTGGGTCACAGCTGCGTCCCGGCCGCGATTCGCTGGTTGATCTCGGTGATGCGAGCGGACATCCGCGCGCAGTGGTCGGCGTGGGCCTGGGCGAACTGGAGCGTTGCCATGCCATGCGCGTAACGGCCGTTCTCGTACTTTGTGACCAGGTCCTCGGTCATCAGGGTTGCCAGCGCGCGGGTGACGTTCGTCGGCGATTCGCCCGTCATCGCGGCAATCTCCTGGTTGGACAATCCGGTCAGCGTGTGACCACGCAGTGCCTTCCAAATGCGCAGCACGCGCTGTGCGCTGTTGATGGGCGCTTCGTTCATATCGTGAACTCCGAAGTTGCAGGCATCCACAAGCGGCCTTTGACCGGGCGGTGCTCTGCGACGTGCTCGACCTGGTCGAGCATCTGCGCGAGGGCGTGCAGCCGTTCCAGTGTTAGTTCGACGCCAACGAAGGGGCCGCCGTCCAAGGTAACCAGAGGGCGCTGATCGTGTGTGCGGGTGTACTTGACCTTGATCTTCATGCTGCCGCCCTACGGGGAGCAGCGGCCTTCAGGCGGCGATTGATCCGCTTGGGCTGAGCATGGCTCGGCCAGAGGGTGGAAATGGGCTGGCCAATCAGATCGGCGATGGCACGCTCGATGCGCGCCGACCTTGTACGGCCGGAGATGACTTCGAAGACCGTGGTGGGAGCGACCTTCAGTTTGGCGGCCAGCGCAGTGGGCGTGGTGCCCTTCATGCGAATCGAGGCCTTGATCAATTCAGGATGCATGGCGTCTGCTATCCTCGCGGGGTGTGGTTTTAAGGGTCGGGAACCAGGTAGGTTCTTGAGGGTGAATGATGGTACGCAAATGCGTACTTGTCAAGTCGTTTTGAGGATACCCAATTGAGTAATTTGGGAGAGCGGCTGCGCGAGGAACGGCAGCGACTGGGTATGAACCAAGCTGAGCTTGGTTCGGCTGGTGGCGTCCAGAAACAGGCGCAGCTTAAGTACGAAAAGGGTGAGCGCTCGCCAGATGCGAATTATCTGGAAGCAATTGCGCGTGCCGGTGTGGACGTCCTCTATGTGCTTACCGGTTCCCGCTCGTTTGCTCCGCCCGCACCAATCGCCCCAGAACACCGAGCGCTGGTTGCGGACTACGACGCCTGTTCGGTAGCTGACCAAGCTGTTATCCGACGCACTGCTGCTGCGATGGCGCATCGAGGCGGAGACCCGGTGCAGAGCGCCCGCAGCGTCAATCAGCACGTCAGCGGCGGAAAGGTGATAAACAAGAAATTCAAGCTGAACATGGGAGATAAGAAGTGAGCCAACGCTGTATCACCATCAATCAGACGGCTTCCGATACTGGATCGATCACTAATCAAAAGCCACGTATCAATGTTGAATCTGCAATGCTGGTGATCTTCGTTTTAAAAAACGACGCAACCAACAATGTCAGGGTCACCTTGCTCGAATAGGGAGGAATCTGGTGATGGCATACATCTTTAAGACACAATGTCGAATCAATGTGGCGGCCGCATTGGCCACTGCACTGATGCTGATCTTCACCCCTGCTCACGCTGCTGAGAACCTGGCGGTCCTCAAGCAGAAAGCTCTCGCAGGCGACTATCAGGCGCAGCGGAACCTCGCCTTCGGATACTCGGATCGGTTCTCCGATCAAAAGAAGAATCCGGTATTGGCATGCGCATGGAGGATGGTCATCTTGACTACGGAACAGGCTGACGAAACCGACATGAGCAACTACAACACCTATTGCGGAAAGCTGCCTCCAGATTTGCTTTCCATCGCCCAGATGAAGGCCGAACTCCTGTTGAAGCACATCGACACGCCGCGGCAGTAGCGTCGCAGTAAATCCATTTAATAGCACTCCAAGCACGCGGGCGGCACGATGCAGGTTCATTCTGCTCGCCGCCCTTTTTCTTGCTCTGGAGTGCTGCCTTGGTCCGTACCGTATACCCCACTGTTCCCCTGCGTCGCCGCCTTCCGCGCCTGACCACTTGGCTCATCGTCGCCGCATTGCTGATCGTCGTGATCGGCATCGTTTCCCCCCAGCAAGTCCCTGTCGCGATCTATAAGCTGAGCCTGATCAGCCTGGCGGCCGTCGGCTCCTACTGGATCGACCGCGCACTGTTCCCCTATGCACGGCCTGACGGCTACCTGGTGCGTGATTGGCGCTGCGGCGCATGCATCGGCTCGCACCGTGTTGACCACCCGATCGCCGACGGCTACGAAATCCCCTTCATGGTTGCCACGATCCGCCGTACGGCGATCGCGGCCGCCGTCATTCTGGCTGTCGCGCTGGGGCTGTGATGCGCCAGCAGCTCCTCCGCTTCGGTCGACACCTGATCGTCCTGCTTGTGGCCAGTTGCACGGCATTGCCGGCGCCAGCGGCCGACGTGCCGCGCGCTGCCCATCAGTACCGATCGGAGCTCGTGCGTAACGCCCGTGTCGTTTGGGGCATGGACGCACCGGTCTCGATGTTCGCGGCCCAGATCCACCAAGAAAGCGCCTGGCGCCCTGGTGCGGTTTCTGTCGTGGGCGCGCAAGGCATGGCCCAGTTCATGCCGGCGACCTCCAGCTGGATCGCTGGGCTCTACCCCGCGCTGGCGCAGAACGCCCCTTTCAATCCATCCTGGGCGCTGCGCGCCCTGGTGACCTACGACCGCTATCTCTACGACCGCATCCGCGCCCGTGATGACTGCGAGCGCATGGCGATGACATTGTCGGCCTACAACGGCGGGCTGGGCTGGATCTCGCGTGACCAGAAACGAGCATCGAGTGCGGGGCTTGACCCGCTCATCTGGTGGGGATCGGTCGAGACGGTCAATGCGGGCCGATCGGCGGCCAACTGGCGCGAGAACCGGGCCTATCCCGACCGCATCATCCACCACCATCAGCCGACCTATGTTGCGGCATCCTGGGGGCCTGGCGTATGCCCGTGAATCTGAACATCGTGGGCTGGGCGATCGCGCTAGGCGCGCTCGCGGCGGGCCTGGGCTACTGGCGCGGCGAGGCCAATGGCCATGAGCGTGGCGTTCTCGAAACACAGGCTGCGCACGACGCCCGCCAGGTCGACTCGCTCGCCAAGGGCCTCGATGCGCTACGCGCCGACGTCTCGGGCAGCACGGCGATGAACAAGGAACTGCGCACGGCGATGACGGGCCTGGAGCAGCAGAACAAGACGTCGAATACGGAGCTCAAGAATGCGATTGCGAAATCTCGTCCGGCTGGTGCTGTGCAGTGCCGCTTTGATGCTGACAGCATGCGGATCCTCGGCGCCGCGGCAGACCGAGCCGATGCCCTGGCGGCCGGCGGTCTTGCTGCCAGCGGAACTGGCCACGCGGTGTCAGCCGGTCGTGCGTCCGGTCGATGACTCGGACGCAGCGGCCGCGGTCGCCTTGGAGGCGATGTACGGCCTGTACGGCACCTGCGCAGGCAAGCACGTGGACACCGTGGACTACATCAACAAGCCGGGGAAGGATCGGTGAAGATCGAATTGGAAGTCTGGCAGCTCATCACGCTGCTGATTGGTTTCTTTGGGGCTTGCGCCGGCGCGGGTCGGTTGCTGCTCACGCAGATGTTGCGCCATATCGATCTGCGCTTTCGTGCGCAGGAAGATGCGCGTTCGGCAAACCATGAGCAGGTGCAGCATCGGCTGGACAAGCTCGAGGAGTCAGCCAAGCTGGAAGCCGGCGAGTGGCAGCGCGTTGAACGAGAGTTCTTGCAGATGCAGCGCGACATGGCCTTGCAGTATGTGCGCCGCGAGGACTACATCCGCGGCCAGAGCGTTGTCGAGGCCAAGCTGGATGGGTTGGCCGTGAAGATCGAGAACCTGCAGTTGCGGGGAGTGTTGGATGGAAAACAAAATGCAAATTGACCTGGCCCGCTCGCGCCGCGAATCGCTGCGCTGGCTGATCCTGTTGACCCTGAACAACGCACGTCCGATCGGCGCCTTTGAAGGGCCGATCCTGTCGGTGGCGCAATCCGAGTATCCGGACGCCACGCCGTTGGAACTGCGCCGCGAGCTCGACTACCTGTCGGACCGCGACCTGGTTAAGCTGGAGAAGCGCCCGGACGGCAAGTGGTTTGCCGACCTCACGCGGTATGGCACCGACGTCGCCGAATACACCATCGACTGTGAGCCTGGCATCGCCCGGCCCGTCAAGTACTGGTGAACCATGGCTGGCAAAAGCAGCATTCACCGCCTGCCGGCAGAGATCAAGACCTATATCGAGGCGCAACTGGCCACCGGTTGCCATACGCTCGATAGCCTGATCGAGGATCTGCGCGAGCGCTTTCCGGCCGAGGCCAATGCCGGGTCGCTCCCCAGCCGCAGTGCCATCGGGCGTTACGGCCAGAAGCTGGAGCGTCGCCTGGCGGCTATCAGGGCCAGCACCGAGGCGGCCAAGCTCATCCGTGCGCATGCGGGCGACGAGATCGACGCCCGCAGTGAAGCGCTGACGGCCCTGGTGCAAACCGAGCTCTTCGAAGCCATCATTGAGCTGCAGGAAGCCGACGAAGAGACCGACTCCGGCAAGCGCGTGGAGCTGTTGAGCAAGGCCGCAAAGAACATCGCCACGCTGGCGCGCAGTTCGGTCAACCTGAAGAAGTTCCAGGCCGAGGCCGAGGAGCGTGCGCGGCGCGCGCTGCTCGCCCAGCAGGACGCCAAGCTGCAGGAGGTCGCCAAGGCCCAGGGCATGAGCGCCGAGCAGGTCGACTTCTGGCGCCGCGACTTCCTGGGTATCAACGCACCATGAGCATCCTCTTCCAGATCCCCAACAAAGAACTCGGCACGCGCCTCACGCACTACGGCTGGTTCTGCGGCGTCGTGCCCGTCTTTCTCGGCGACCTCGAAGGCGAGGCCCCGTTGGTGGTCGAGCGCAACGGCATCTCCGAGTGGGTGTTGAGCCTGGCCGGAGCGCTGTTCAGAGTGTTCGTCAAGGTCGCCGCAGTCGTCGCGCCCGACCGAGATATCCAGATCCCGCTGGTGGTGACGGGCCCGATCACGCCTCTGCCTGGAGGTGATCGTTGATGGCCGCCGTCATCAAACCCCTGGCCTCCACTCTGCGCATCCTGGAATGGGACGACCTACCCGCCAGCGTGCGTTCGATCTCGGACAACTTCAATCCGCTGGCCGACGGCATTCTGATGCTGCACCAGCGCCAAGTCGCCGCCCTCAAGGCGTCGATCATCGCCATTCCGAAAGGCCGTCGTACCGGTATAACCTTCGGCACCATGCTGAACAAGACGCTGGTGGCGGCGGCCCGCAAGTCCGCTGGCGGCGACAACGTCTATTACATCGGCGACACCAAGGAAAAGGGTCTGGAGGCGATCGGCTATTGCGCCAAGTTCGCCCGGGTGATCGCGCGTGCCCAGGGCGAAGGCGTCACGGGCGTCGAGGAGTTCCTCTTCGAAGACCAGGATGAGGGCGGTAAGACCAAGCACATCACCGCGTATCGCATCCGGTTTGCCAGCGGCTTTCAGGTGTGCGCCCTGTCCAGCCGGCCGGCGAACATCCGGGGCCTGCAGGGCCACGTCGTCATCGACGAGGCAGCGTTCCATCCGGACGTGCAGGGTGTGCTGGAAGCGGCCACCGCGCTCCTGATTTGGGGCGGCCAGATCACGATCATCAGCTCCCACAACGGCAAAAACAACCCGTTCGCTCAGTTGTGCCGCGACATCGAGGCCGGTCGTTATGGTGAAGATGCGGCCGTTGTGACGGTCACGTTCGACGATGCGGTCACCAACGGCTTGTACGAACGCGTGTGCTTCATGAAGGGCACGCCGGCCACGGCCGAGGGGAAGAAAGAGTGGTACAGCAAGATCCGCAATGCCTATGGGGTGCGCAAGGCGGCCATGCGCGAAGAGCTCGATGCCATCCCGCGCGACGGCAGCGGCGTCAGCCTGCCTGGCGTCTGGATCGAGAACGCCATGGCCGAGGAGCGGCCGGTCGTGCGCTTGGCGCTTGACGATGACTTCGTGCGCAAGAGCGAGGCCGAGCGCCGCTCATTCGTCGAGGACTGGATTCGCCGCCAGGTTGAACCCGCCCTGGCGCTGCTCGATCCCAAACTGCAAAGCGTTTTCGCCCAGGACTTCGCGCGTCATCGTGACTTCTCGGCGTTCGGCGTGGGTCAGATCGAGGCGAACCTGCGCCGGCGGGTGGTGTTCGTCGTCGAGATGCACAAGGTTCCGACCCGCCAGCAGGAACAGGTGATCTGGCACATCATCGAGAAGCTGCCGCGTCGTTGCGGTGGCGCCATGGACGCCACTGGCTCGGGCGAAACACTGGCCGAGTACACGGCCGACAAGTTCGGGCACGACCACGTCCACCAGATCAAGCTGAACCGCGCCTGGTACGGCACCTGGATGCCCAAGCTGATCCAGGGGTTCGAGGACGGGATGATCGACCTGCCGCGTGACGCCAACGTGGCGGCCGACCTTCGTGCGATCGAGGATGTCGAGGGCATACCGATGGTGGTCAAACTGCGGCGCAAGGATCTGAAGGATCCGGAACTGACCCGCCACGGGGACTCTGCGGTGATGCTGGCGTTGCTGTGGTTCGCCACGATGAACCTTGCCGCACCCATCGATTACACGCCGGTGCCGCGCCAAACGAGCCGCTGGGATGCATTGCCTGGTGAACTCGACGACGACACCCCGCGGGCCGGCGACGGCGCGTGGCGCGAGGCACTTCAAATTTCCGGCCTTTTGGGGCGTTTTTTGGGGTGGGTGGCTACGCTGACCCCAGTCGCGCGCCTGAGGGCCTTTATAAACACGCGTAAACGGCTTGCCGGGGCTTCGGTCCACCGGGGAACCGTCGCAGGTTTGGGTTGAGACCCGACAGAGAGAGATTCATGGCTCAAATCGTTGATCAATTCGGCCGCCCGATCACCAGCATGCACCTGGAGGAGCCGCAGACGGCTCGGCTGGGGCACCTGCAATCCGAATGGGAGAACCACCCCACACGCGGGCTCACCCCGCCGCGGCTCGCGCAGATCCTGCAGCAGGCCGAGACGGGCGACATCACGGCACAGCACGAGATGTTCGCCGACATGGAGGAAAAAGATGCGCACCTCTTCAGCGTCATGCAGACGCGCCGCCTGACGGTCAGCCAGCTCGACTGGTCGATCGAGCCGCCCGCGAATCCCACCAGTGCGGAACAGGACGAAGCGGCCTTCGTGACCGAGGTGCTGCAGGGCCTGGAGATGGAGGACATCCTTTTTGACATGACCGATGCAGTCGGCCATGGCTTTTCACCGATTGAGCTCGGATGGGACACGATCGAGAAAACGCGCATGCCGGTCACGGCAACGTTTCGCCCTCAAGGGTGGTTTCGTACGCCCATCTCCCCGGGCCTGGGTCGCAACGAACTGCGCCTGCGCGACAACAGTGCGGATGGAGAGCCGCTCTGGCCTTTCGGCTGGATCATGCACACGCACCGCTCGCGCAGCGGCTACATCGCCCGCACGGGCCTGTTTCGTGTGCTTGCCTGGCCGTGGCTGTTCAAGAACTTTGCCGTGCGCGACCTGGCCGAGTTCCTGGAGATCTACGGGTTGCCGCTGCGCCTGGGCACGTACAACCCCAACACGTCTGACGACAAGGCGCGGGCGACACTCTTGCGCGCCGTGATCGGCATTGGCCACGACGCCGCGGCCATCGTGCCCGAGGGCATGAAGATCGAGTTCAAGGAAGCTGCCAAGGGTGAGTCCACGCCGTTTGACAGCATGATCAGCCTCATGGAGCGCAGCACGAGCAAGGCGGTCCTGGGAGGCACGCTCACCAGCGGCGAAGGCGAGCACGGCACGCAGGCCCTGGGCAAGGTGCACAACGAATTGCGCCACGACCTGAAGAAATCCGACGCGCGCCAGCTTGCTACCACCCTGACTCGCCAGCTGGTGTACCCGATCCTGGCGGTCAACCGGGGCCGCACGTCGTTGCACCGGTGCCCGCGCCTGGTACTCGACACGCAGCAGCCCGAAGACATCAAGTTGCTCGCCGATTCGCTACCCAAGCTGGTGAACATGGGCATGCGGATCAAAGCGGACTGGGCGCACAGTAAGCTCAAGATCCCGATGGCCGAAGAAAAGGATGCGATCCTGCAGCCCGTTTCGCCATCATTTGGCGATGGCGCCGGCGGGCTCGCAGGGTTGGCTGCTGGAGGCCGACGCCAACCCGCTCCCGCGCAGCTGGCCCGGTTGAAGGCTGCACCGGGCGATCCGACCAACGCGGCGGCCGACGCGATCGACAGCCTGGTCGATGCCATGCTCGATGAGTGGCAGGCCAAGCCTGATCCCATCCAGAAGGCGATCCAGGAAGCGCTGGACAGCAGCACGTCGTTCGAGGACTTCCAGGTGGCCGTCGAGGAGCGCCTGGCCGCGATGGACGCCACGGCGCTGGTGGACCTGCTCAGCCGCGGCACGCTGGCGGCCCGCCTCTGGGGCAACTTGACCAACGGCGGACGCACCTGACATGGCCGCCATCGAGCTGGAGCCGCTGCCGCCGCGAGAGGCTGTCGAGTTCTTTCGCCAGAAGGGCTATCGGATGGCGTTCGCCTGGCAGGACATGCCTGCCCAGGAACACGCGGCCGCCTTCACTGTGGCCAAGGCGATGCGGCTGGATGTGCTGAAGGACATCCGCGGTGCCACCGACCGCGCGATCGCCGAGGGCACCACGTTTCAGGACTTTCGGCGCACGCTCGGCCCGCAGCTGCAGGACAAGGGCTGGTGGGGCAAGCGCGAGATGGTCGATCCGGTCACCGGCGAGACGGTCAATGCGCAGCTTGGCAGCGATGCCAGGTTGCGCAAGATATTTGACACCAACGTTTCCACCGCGTATTCCGAGGGGCAGTCCGAGCGGATCCAGCGCAACATCGAGCTGTTTCCCTACCTGCAGTACTTGCGCAGCTCGAGCGAGCACCCTCGCTTGTCGCATGCAGCCTTTGCCGGCCGCGTCCTGCGTGCAGACGATCCCTGGTGGCAATCGCATATGCCGGTCAAGGAATGGGGCTGCAAGTGCGGGGTGCTGCAGCTGACCGCGCGCCAGGTGAGCCAGATGGGCCTTGAGGTCAGCGAGGCGCCGCCCGAGCGGTATGTCGAGTACACGAACACTCGCACGGGCGAAACCATGGATGTGCCGGTGGGCGTGCATCCGGCCTTCAACTATCGGCCAGGCCTGCGCCGCGAAAGTCTGGCCCGGGCGTTGATGGACAAGGCGGACGCGGCCGAGCCACGCACGGCCGCGCGCATGCTGGCCGACGGCACCGATCAATGGGCACCGCTGGTACAGGCCGAGTTCAACGACTTCGTCGGCCGCTACACCCGCGGTGAACGCCGCACGGTTGGGCAGCGTCGCGTGGTCGGTGCATTCTCCAGCGACCAGGTCGACGCGTTGCAGGGCGCCGGGCAGCTGCGCGGCGCGGGCGCCCGCGGCACGATTCACGTCGACATGACAAAGCTGCGGAGCATGCTGGGTGATGGGCAAGATGCTCCTGGTCCGGCCACGGACGCTGGCGCCGCACTCGTCGCGCAGCTGCCGACGCTGTTGCGCCAGGTCGGTGAGGCATGGCTGGACGGGCATCACGCGGTGCTGCTATGTACCTCCCCCTCCGATTCACAACGCGTGGTGAAGGTTGTCGTGGACCTCACCGGCCAGGCGCGCGGCAAGGCCGGGGCCAATGGCGTGGTCTCGATGGAAGTGATCGACCCCGCATCGTTTGACCGCACCGGTCTCTCCAAGCTGCAATAGGTGACGGCGGTGGGCGAGCAGCAGCCACTCCGGCCACATCAGGTGCACACCCGAAAACGCGGTAAACCCGTTTAATAGAGCGTTCCAAGGCATGGCGTCAGACTGGCGCCCATGCCTAAGTCCACCATTCCACTCCTTGCCGCGTTCGCCGTGCAGATCAAGCGCACGGGCGACGATGGCGCCATCCCTGAGCTCCATCTGCTGCCTGATGGCGAATTCAAGCCACAGGCGGCCGAGGATGTGCGCGAGATGCCCAAGTCCGGCACCTACCGCATGAATGCGCAGATCGCGGAGAAGGTCATCGCCCTGGCGCGCGCGAGCGTCAACGATTTTCCGATCGACTACGAGCACCAGACGCAACAGGCCGCCAAGAACGGCCAGCCCGCGCCGGCGGCCGGCTGGATGGCCGGCGCCAAGTTCGTCTTTCGCCCTGGCGAAGGCCTCTTTGCGCAGGATGTGCAGTGGACGGCGCGCGCCAAGCAGATGCTGGATGGCGACGAATACCGCTACCAAAGCGCCACATTCCTCTATCACCCCGAAACCGGTGACGTGCTGGCCATTGTCGGCGCCGCGCTCACCAACCGTCCTGCCCTGGACGGATTGACCAGCGCTCAGCTGGCCGCACTCAGCGCGCAGCTTGCGCGCCAATTCCTTCCCACCACCACCGAGGACGACATGAACCCTCTGCTCAAAGCCCTGCTCGAAGGCCTCGGCCTGCCCGAGACCGCCACCACCGAACAGGGCGTGTCTGCCCTGGCCGCCTTGAAGTCCCAGGCCGCGCAAGCTGGCCAGATCGCTGGCCTGAACGCCCAGATCGCGACGCTCAAATCGACGCCGCCCGACCCGACCAAGTTCGTGTCGGTGGATGCCGTTGCCTCTTTGAATACCGAGCTGGCGACCCTGCGTGCACAAGCCGCCCAGGGCGAAATCGATCAGGTCATCGGCCAGGCCAAGGCCGACGGCAAGGTGGCCAGCGATGTCGTCGAGAAGACCTGGCGCGACATCGGCAAGGCCGACCTGGCGCAGCTCAAGGCGCTGGTTGCCGCAACGCCCGCCAACCCGGTCCTCGCCGGCCAGCGCCAGACCGATGGAAAGCAGCCGGGCCAGCACGCGGGTGAACTGAGCCAGAGCGAACTCGCCGTGTGCGCGGCCATGGGCCTGACCCCCGACCAGTTCAAGGCCGGCAAGCAAGCCCAGGGCCTGGCCAACGGCTGATCGCCGCCCCCCCGTTTCTCACCTTCAGGACACTTCCATGACCGCTCTGACCCAGGATCGCAACACACTGCGCCGTGACGGCAACCAGATCGAACCGCCCGTGGCGGCCGCCACCAAGATCTTTGGCGGCTCGATCGTGTGCATCAACACCGCCACGGGCTACGCCGTGCCGGGATCGACCTCGACCACGCTCAAAGCTGTGGGCGTTGCCGAAGACCGCGCCGACAACAGCGCGGGCGCCGCGGGCGAGATCCGCGTGCGCCTGCGCAAAGGCCCGCACCGCTTCGCCAACAGCGCCTCGGCCGACCTCATCACCCTGGCCGATATCGGTGCCGACTGCTACATCGTCGACGACCAGACGGTGGCCAAGACCTCGGGCACCAACACCCGCAGCGTGGCCGGCAAGGTGTTCGATGTGGACGCCGACGGCGTCTGGGTCGACTTCGCCTGATCGGCCACCAGTCCTTCGAATTCGGAGATTTCGAACATGATCATCAATCACGCCAACCTGGCGATCCTCAACCAGGCCTTCAACGCGGCCTTCCAGTCGGGCCTGACCACCGCGGCTCCCATGTGGAACCAGTTGGCCATGATGGTGCCCAGCACCACGGGCACCGAGAAGTACGCCTGGCTGGGCTCCATCACGAAGTTCCGCGAGTGGCTGGGTGAACGGGTCTATCAGAACCTGAAGCAATCGGACTACTCGATCAAGAACAAGACCTGGGAAAACACCGTGTCGGTCGGCCGCGACGAGATCGAGGATGACCAATACGGCGTATACAAGCCCGTCATCCAGCAGCTGGGCCAGGACGCAGTGACGCACCCCGACGAGCTCGTCTTTGCGCTCCTGCAGGCGGGCTTCTCCACGCGTTGCTTCGACGGCCAGTACTTCTTCGACACGGATCACCCTGTCGGGCAGCCGGGCCAGGAAGTGAGCGTGAGCAACTTCCAGGGTGGCTCGGGCGCAGCCTGGTACTTGGTGGACACGACCAAGGTGATCAAGCCGATCATCTACCAGCGTCGCCGCCCCTACGCCTTCCAGTCCAAGACGAGCCTGACCGACGAAAACGTCTTCAACCGAAACGAGTTCGTCTGGGGTGCCGATGGGCGCAGCAACGTCGGCTATGGCCTGTGGCAACTGGCCTATGCGTCCAAGGAAGGCCTGGACCTGCAGGCGTACTCCGATGCCCGCGCCTCGATGCAGAGCCAGAAGGCCGACAACGGCAAGCCGCTGGCGATCCGCGCCGCCGAGCTCTGGGTGCCGCCCTCGCTGGAGCAGGCTGCGCTGGAGGTCATCCAGGCCGACCGCCTGGCCAACGGCGCGAGCAACGTGATGCGCGGCACCGCCAAGGTCGTGGTCTGCCCGTACCTGGGGTGATCGGCTAACCCCGCCCGCACCACTTGACCCAACCCGATATACCGGAGATTGCCCACATGGCTACCGCCAAACCCCGAGGCCGCCAGGCCACCGCAAAACCGCCCGTCACCAAGCCCGACGGCGCCAAGGCCCTGAAGGTCGTTCCCAAGACCGACGGCTTTCGTCGCGCCGGCCGCGCCTTCGCCGGCGAGACGGTGATTCCGCTGTCCGAGCTGACCGATGAGCAGTTCGAGCAGCTCACCACCGAGCCGCAACTGGTGACGATGCTGATCGACCTGCCCACCGAACCGGATAGCAGCAACCCGGCCAACGCGACCTGACACCCCATGCGACGGGCGCTGAACCCCATCTGTTGCGTCTGACGGATGGGGCGAGCCTTGCAGACGCTACCGCCCAACCTCTGCCGGGGCTGGATAGTGCGGGAACCGGTTTGGTCTAGCCCCGGCATTTCTACGGTCTTTCCCATGTCCTACGCCACTGCCACCGAACTGCTGATCCGTTTCGATTCCGACGAGATCTCCCAGCGTGCCGATCGCATGGTGCCACGCCTGGTCACCGACGAGATGCTTCGGATCGCGGCCGCCGGTGGCGATCTGAGCGGCTTCACGCCCGAGGAGCGGGCCGCGATCGCGCGGGCCATGGAAAAGGTCGACCGTGCGCTGGCCGATGCGCGCAACACGATCGATAGCTACATCGCCGGGCGGTACACCTTGCCGCTTTCGTCCGTGCCGCAGGTCCTGATCCGGATCGCCTGCGAACTGGCCCGCTACTACCTCTACGACGATCAGTTCACCGAGACCGTCAAGCAGCGCTATGACGCCAACATCAAATTCCTGATCGGCGTGGCCTCGGGCGATGTAAAGCTGGGCGTGGACGCAGAATCTGGCGTTGAACCGGCTGGCGGCGCCGGCGCCGAGCTGTACACCGCCGGTCGCATCTGGGATCGCCGCTCCTCGGGAGGGTTTCTCTGATGGTCCAGGCCACGATCCGCTACGAAGGGCAGCGCGGGCTGGATGCCGCCTTGTCTCGCCTGGCCGCCCTTGGCCGTTCGCCCCGGCCGATCTTCAAGGCGATCGCCAACTACGGCGAATCCTCCACTCGCCTGCGCTTTGAGCGCCAGCGGGGCCCTGATGGCTCGGCCTGGAAACCCAGCCGTCGGGTCCAGAAATCCGGCGGCCAGACGCTCGTCAAGAGCCGGCGCCTGCTACGCAGTATCACCAACGCCTATGGCGACACCTATGCAGCCTGGGGCAGCAACGTCGCCTATGCACGCATCCACCAGCAGGGTGGCGAGATCAATCGTGCCCCGTATTCGACCCGTATCCGCCTGCGCACCGATGCCCGCGGCAACCTGGTGCGCCAGCCTGGCAATCGCAATCTGGCGGTGTTCGCCCGCGATAGCCACAAGCGGGCCCGCACGAGCTGGCATGAGGTTCGTGCCTACAAGATCCGGATGCCCGCCCGGCCGTTCTTGGGTGTGAACCGCGAGGACCTGTGGGCAATGGGCCGCCTGACGGTGCAGGCCATTCAAGCGGCAGAGGGAGGTGGCGGTGCTCGGTAAGCATGAACTCGCCCTCATTGCGGCCTTGAAGGCGCGCCCGGGCATCCAGAAGACCACGCGCACGGTCGGCAGCCTACCCACCGTGCCTGATGACGCCAAGCTGCTGCAGCGCTACCTAGTGGACGCTCCCGCGCTGTACGTCACCGAAGGGGTGTATCGGATCGTCGACGACATGGGCGTACTGGCATTCACCGTGGGCATCGTGGTGCGCAACGTGGGCGGCAATACCCAGGCCCGCCTTGGCGATGGCCAATCCATCAGCGCGGATCAGCTTCTGACGTTGGTGATCCGGGCGCTGCATGGCCGGCGCATTGGCGACGCCAGCTGGAACATCCGCCGCGCAGAGTACCTGGAGCCCGTCGATGTCTTCGAGACCGCCGGGCTCACCGTGATCGGCGTGTCGGTTGAAAGCACGCCGATGGCGCTGCCCGATGATCCGGAGGAGCTGGACGGCCTGGGTGACCTGCGCCACGTTCACCTGGACATGGACATCGCCCCGCACGCAAGCCGCGAAGAGCACGAAAAATGGCTCGCCGAGCCGCCCGACTACAGCACCGACAGGCCTGACCTGCAGGCTGACATTCCGCTGGCTGGCGCCGGCACCGACAACTGACATCCGAGGATCCAGAATGCAGACCGTCACCCTCAAACCGGCCGTCATCGACGGCGAACCGCTCAAGGTGCGCAAGCCCCAGGGCGGCTATCTCGCCACGCAGGGCGAGCCCATTGTGCTGACCACGTACTGGCGCCGGCGTCGCGACGACGGCGATGTGGTCGCGGTCGATAAGACGCAGCCTGGCGCAGCCGCGCCGGCCGATCCCAATCCGGCCGATACCCCGGTCGCGCCCGCCAAGTCCGCCTCGGCCAAGGGCGCCAAGGCGGCCACCGAGTAACGATCCAAGGAGCCGCCATGCCGGACAACATCATTTTCAATACGATCCCGACCGACATCCGTACGCCGGGCCAGTACGTCGAAATCGACAACTCCAAGGCGCTGCGTGGGTTGCCGTCGCTCAACCGCCGCATCCTGGTGGTGGGCAACAAGCTGCCCACCGGCACCGCGGCCCCGCTGACCCTTTATCGCGTGAACAGCGGTGACGAGGGCGCCACACTGTTCGGCCGCGGCAGCGTGCTGCACGAAATGCTGCGCCTCGCGCGTCGGGCCAACAAGACGAGCGACATCTGGGCGCTGGGCGTCGAAGACCTCGCCGCTGGCGTGGCCGCCACCAAGACCATCACCGTCACCGGCCCCGCTGCCGCTGCCGGCACGATCGCCCTCTACATCAACGGCCAGAAGCTGTCGGTCGGGGTGGCGGCCGGCGATACCGCCACGGCTGTCGCCACGGCGATCGCCGCTGTCGTCAATGGCTACCAGAACGGCCCGGTCACGGCCTCGACGGCCGCAGGCGTGGTGACGCTGACGGCGCGCCATAAGGGTGCCTTCACCCAAGGCATCGGCGTGCTGGTCAACTTCTACGACGACGAAACGCTGCCGGCCGGTCTGGTGCTGGAGATCGCCAACGGCGTGACCGGCACCGGCAACCCCGACGCGGCCGACGTGGTCGCGGCCATCTCCGACGAGTGGTTCTACACCATCATTTCGCCCTGGAGTGATTCGGCGAACATGGCGATCATCGAGGCAGAGCTCGACAGCCGGTTTGGCGGGATGGACATGCGCACGGGCCACCTCTTCACGGGCATGGCCGGCACGCACGCCCAGCTCACGACCTATGGCTCTGCCCGCAACAACGAACACAGCTCATTTATCGGTGTGAAGAACCCGCCGCAGGCGCCGTACCTGTGGGCGGCCGTACACGGCGCGGTGGTCGAGTTCAACGGCGCCATCGACCCGGCACGACCCTTCCAGACGCTCGATCTGCCGGGCCTGCTGCCGCCCAGCCCGAAGGATCGTTTCCGTCGTGAAGAGCGCCACCTGCTGCTGCACGATGGTTGCAGCACGTTCACCGTCTCCCAGGACGGCATCGTGCAGATCGAGCGCGTGGTGACCACGTACCAGACGAACGCCTGGGGGATCGAGGATGTCTCCTACCTGGACGTGGAGACCGTGTGGACGGCGGATTACATGCGCTATGCCTTCCGCACGGCCGTGGCCACGAACTTCCCGCGGCACAAGCTCGCCGACGACGGTACCGACTTCGACCCCGCCCAGCCGATCGCGACGCCGTCGATGATCGCGGGCGTCCTGATCGCCACCGCCAAGTCCCTGGAGAAGGCGGGCCTCCTGGAGAACTTCGAGGATTTCAAGAAGAACCTCATCGTCCAGCGCAGCATGGTCGATCGCGACCGTGTCAATGCCGTCATCCCGCCTGACCTGGTGAACCAGTTCCGGGTGTTTGCGGGCAGCATCCAGTTCATCCTGTAAGGAATCGAGAACATGCCTCAAGTTACTGGCCGAGTATTCATCAGCGTGGGCGGCCGCCGCCTGCGCAGCAAGCCTGGCGCCACGCTCGACATCGGTGGCGTTTCCCGTGCGCCTGTCACGAGCGACAGCGGCGTCGACGGCTACACCGAGTCCACCGCTGCGCCGGCGGTCAACTGCACCATCAGCCACATGTCCGGCGTGAGCCTGGCCGACCTGGCCGGCATCCGCGACGAAACCATGCGGTTCCAGACCGACACCGGCATCGGCTACACCATCCGCGGCGCCTGGTTGGCGTCACCACCCGTGCTGGGCGGTGGCGGTGAGGTCACGCTCGCCTTCAATGGCGTCGAGTGCATCGAGGGCTAGGCCCCTCTGTAAACCCATTTCAAGGAACACCATGAATACTCCCCTGACCGTTATCAAGACGCTGCCTTCGCCCTGGGTGGTAGGCGGCAAACCCGTCACCGAGATCGAAGTTCGCGAAGCGTCGCTGGGCGACTCGCTCGAGGCCGAGAAGGAAGCCAACCCGGCCCTGCAGCCGACCGCCTTCCAAGTCGCGCTGGCCTGCCAGGTGCTCGTGCGCGCGGGCGATGACACCGGCCCCTTCGTGCCGGCGCAGTTCAAGACCCTCAAGGGCAAGCAGTGGGCCGTCTTCCGCGAGGCCATGCAGGAGGCGGAAAAGCTGGGGGAAGACTGACGCGCGGCCGCGAGGGCGCGCTGCTGCAGATCATGCTCTTGGCATCCCGGCTGGGTTGGAGCCGGGCCGAGATCCTGGCGCTTCCCTTGCCGGAAGCGCAGTTTTATGTAGATCAGCTCACTAAGAAGAGGTCTGGGGAATGAGCGAATTCGTCGTTGGGGTTCGTGTCGATGGCACCGCTGCCGGCCTTACCAAGGCCGCGCTGGAAGCCAAGAAGGCCCTGGACAACATGGCCGTCGCGGGGGCCAAAGACCTTACCGCCATCGGTCGTGCCACCAAACAGACCGAAACCTCCCTCGTGAACATGGCGACGCGCACCCAGCGCGAGTTCGCCCGCATGGCCCAGGCGCGGGAAACCCTGGGCATCCGCTCTGAACACCGGATCCAGCAGGAGATCCTGCGCACGCAGGCCGCCTATCAGCGCCTGGCCAACAGCGGCACCATGAGCTGGCGTGAACAGCAGCGTGCGGCCGAACAGATGCGCCAGACGGTGGGACGGCTCAATGCAGAAATGGGCGTCTTCAGCGGAAGGCAGCGCTTGGTCGCCGGCGCTCAGAAGGCTGGCCTGTTGGCTGCTGGGGTTATGGCGGGAGCCGCCGTCGTCGCGCCTAAGGTAAACAGAGCCTTCGCGTATGACGAGCAGCTCGCTCATATGGCCAACACCGCGTATGGCGACCCATCGCTCAGCGCAGCCGAAGATCGGGCCCGTCGCTTCGCAGGTCGCCAGGAAATGGACCTGGCCATTCGGGAGGCGATTCGATACGGAGGGAGTACCCGAGAAGACGCCGCTAGCACGCTGAATTCGCTCCTATCCTCCGGGAAGTTCGGCGCTAAAGACTCTCTGACCATTTTCCGCGAAGCTGTGCGCGCGGCCTCGGCGAACCAGGCCTCTGGCGAAGACTTCGCTCAGATTGCGTTCGCTGCGAAGGGCAACATGGGGGTTAAGCCTGAAGACATGGCGCGCGTCTTCGGGGCCGCTACCTACGCGGGCCAAAGCGGTGCCTTTGAGATTCGAGACATGGCGAAGGCTCTCCCAGCTCAATTTGCTGCAGCATCACAGGCTGGTCTCTCCGGACTTCCTGGTATTGCAAAGCTCGCTGCGCTGAATCAGGCGACTCGGCTTACCGCAGGTACCTCTGATCAAGCAGCAACGAACACCCAGAATCTTCTGGCCAAGCTGGTGGCCCGAGACACAGTGGAGAACTTCGGCAAGCTCGGGATCAACTTCGATCAGCGAAAGGCCGAAGGCCGCATGAAAGGCCTGGACGCTCTCGATGTCACCGCGAACATCATTGAAGAGCAGTTGGCCAAGAACAAGAACTATCAGAACGCCATCAAGCAATATCGAGCTGCAGCAGAGGGAAGTGAACGGCAGGAGGCATTGGGCGGAGTAATGAAGATCGCTCAAGGCAGCGTCATATCGAAGCTCTTCCCAGATCAACAGGCGATGATGGCTCTGGTCGGGTACCTGGCAGACCGTGACAACGTCAACAAGATCACCAAGGATTCCTTGCTGTACGGTACAGACGCGGTCAACCGCAACATGTGGACCGTCGAAGACTCGCCCAGCTACAAGCTGAACCAGGCAAAGCAGGCCGCGGAGTTCGCAAACTATGACGCGATGATCAAATTGGCGCCTGTCACGAATGCGGTCGCGGACAGCTTCACCGAACTGGCAGCGAAGTCTCCTGAATTAGCCGCAGCGCTCAGCGGAGCTACCACCATCCTGCAGGGCGTGGCCGTCGCTGCAGGGGTTGTTGGGGTTGGCGGCGCGGCGCTTGGTGTCGGGAAGGTTGCAAGCTCCTTCGGCGCCGCGCGCGCTGCCAGGGCTGCGGCCACAGCCGCCGCCGCAGCCGCCCCTGCCGGCGCCACGAGCGCATTGGGCGGCGCCGGAGCGGGTGCGGCGGGGGGCATCAGCGCCGCCGGCGCACTTTCAGCCGGCTTTCTGGTTGCCGCGCCTGTCGTGGGTGCGTACGCCTATGACCAGATGACAAACACTGAAGGCGGGCTCCGCCAGCGTATCGCTGACCGCGATGCACGGATCCAAGAGTTCGATCAGATGATTGCGTTGAAACGCGAGGCTGGTGACACGCCGATGTCGATCGGCCGTGTCCAGGCCGAGCGTGACGCGCTGGCAGCTTCGCGTGACGACATGACGCGTCGGCTGCAGGAACTGCTGGCCAACACCAAGATCGGCGGCGAGGTCAACGTCAACATCACCGCCGCCCCGGGCATTCAAGCCAATGCTGACCTGCAGCCCAATGACGGCACCCGGATGACGGGAAATGTCGGGCGCACCAACGTGAACACGGACTGATATGGGCTGGCGTGAAGAACAGCGCAGGGTGGCTCATCCCAACGGGATGGCCGTAGGTGCGAGCTATAGGGGCGTGCCGTTTCGCACAACCGATTCGGATACGGGTGTCGGCCGCCGGAACGAGGTGCACGAGTACCCCATGCGGGATCTGCCTTATGCCGATGATCTGGGCCGACGGGCGCGCGAGTTCCAGGTCAATGGCTACGTGGTAGGGGAGAACTACCTGCAGGAGCGGGATGCGCTCATCGAAGCGCTCGAAGCGTATGGGCCGGGTGAGCTGATACATCCCAAGTACGGCATGCTCAACGTGGTTGTCGTGGGCCGGGTCAGCATCCGAGAGTCTCATTCTGAGGGAGGCATTGCCCGGTTCGCCATTACCTTTGCCGAGGCTGGCGAGAATACCTTTCCGCAGTCGGCCACCAGCACTCAGGATGGGGTCCACGACGCGGCGGATGTTCTTGGAGCGGCATCCGTAGATCGCTTTGCCTCGCTGGTCGACGTCGCCGGCGCCGCGGCCCTGACCGCTGACCTGGTCGGCCGCGTCAATTCCAGCCTGGATGCCCTGCAGCGCATGGTGGGCCTGAACGGCCTGGTCGATATCGCCGGCGACATCGTACGCGGCGCCTCGTCCATTGCTGGCCGTCTTTCCACGCTGATCCGCACGCCTGAGACGCTCGCCCTGCAGCTGCAATCGCTGTACCAGCAGCTTGGCCTGGCCATCAAGCGACCGAAATCCGCGATGGCTGACCTGCGTACGGAGTATGGCTCCAATGACCCTGTGCCTTGGACGGCTCCCGTCGGATCCGTGTCCCCGCCTCAGGGCGCCACCTCGGCCCGCCGGGTGGTGAACGCGGCAGCGATGGAGGAATTCACTCGCACCCAGGTGATCGCGACCCAGGCGCGCATCCTGACCGACGCCATTGAAGCCAAGGAAATGACGACGGCCCAGGACGCACGCGACCAGGCCGACGTGGTGCTGGAGGAGATCGATCACGAGCTCGAGGCGTACGATCCTCCTGCCCAGATGGCAGCGGCGCTCATTGCGCTGCGGGTGGCCATCGTGCGGGACGTGGCAGAGCAAGCCGACCGCCTGCAGCAGCGCGCGACCTATACGACCCAGGCCATACTGCCGGCGCTGCTGATCGCCCAGCGGGTGTACCAGGATGGCTCGCGGGCCGACGAGCTCGTCACGCGCAACCAGGTGCGCAACCCGCTCTTCGTGCCGGCCGGCGAGCTGGAGGTGCTGCGCTAATGGCCCAGCTCGACGAAAACCTGATCACGCTGGTGGTGGGCGGCCAGGCCTACGGCGGCTGGAAGAGCCTGGAGGTGGAGCGGGGCATCGAGCAGCTTGCTGGTGAATTCCAGCTCACGCTGACCCATCGGTGGCCCGGTGAGGACGCCCCGATCGGCTTGCGCGAGGGCCTGCCGTGCGAGGTGAAGTTCGGCCAGGACCTGCTGATCACCGGCTACATCGACACGATCGATATCGACCTGACCGATACTTCCTGCAGGCTCAACGTCAGCGGGCGGGATAAGACGGGCGACCTGGTGGACAGCTCGGCCATCCACGGCAGCGGTCAGTGGAAAAACGTGCGGCTGGAACAGATCGTGCGTGATATCTGCAAACCCTTCGGCATTGAAGTGTTGGTGCAGACGGATACGGGTGACGCGATCAGCAGCTTCTCGCTGGACGACGGTGAGAAGGCGTTCGATGCGATCGACCGCGCTGCGCGGTCCAAGGCGATCCTGGTGAGCAGCTCGCCGGCCGGCCAATTGGTGCTGACCCGTGCCAGCGAGACGCTGATCGAGACCAAGCTGGTTGAAGGCCTGAACATCCGGCGAATCAGCGCGCGGCACACCTGGGCACGTCGCCATTCCGAGATCCGCATGAAGGCGCAGGTCGCGGGCAACGACAACCAGTTCGGCGCGACGGCCGCCCATATCCAGGCGAAGGCAGCGGATCCGGAAATTGACCGCTACCGGCCGCTGATTATCCATTCCGAGCAGGGCCTGAGCAACGCCGAAGCCAAGGAACGAGCGCAGTGGGAAGTGTCAACCCGGATGGGGCGCGGCAAGCGGGCCCAGATCATCGTGGTGGGCTGGCGTACCGGCCAGGATGGCCAAGTCGGCGCCATATGGCTGCCCAATACCCTGGTGAGGGTCATTAGCCCGCGCATGTTCCTGGACCTGGATCTGCTGATCACCTCCTGCCGGTATACGTTGGACGAGACCAATGCCCGGCGCACCGCGCTCACCGTGTGCCGGCCGGAGGCGTTCGATCTGGAGGGCGCGTCGCCGCGCCGCCGGCGCAAACGCCGCAAACAACATCCTGACGACTCCCCCTGGGATCTGTCCGGAACGGGGAGACGCGAAGAATGAGCATTTCCTCAGCCCTGAATCGGATCCGGCTGGCCATCGCCCGCGCCCTCATTGGCCAAGTCAGCGACGGCGGTGGCCTGCAGAACGTCCAGATAGGCATCCAGGCCGATGTCGGCCGCGACCAGGTCGAACGGTTTCAGCAGTACGGCATGACGTCAGTGCCGCACCCCGGTGCCGAATGTGTGACCCTGTCCGTGGGCGGGAACACCGACCACCAGGTGGTGATCAATGTCGATGATCGCCGGCACCGGATGCGCGACCTGCAGACCGGTGAGGTCGCCTTATATACATCCCGGAAGATGTCGGTGTACCTGAGTAACGAAGGCATCGTCATACGCGCTGCCGGCATGCCGATTCGCATGACGGATGCCAGCGAGATCGAGCTGGACTCTTTCGTGCGCGTGACGCGCGGCCTGCGCGTCGACGGTGACGTGGACCTGCGAGGTGGTAAGGCTACCCACAACGGCACGGACATCGGCCATCAGCACAAGCATGACGGCGTGCAAGAAGGCGACGACATCTCCGGCACGCCCGTCGCCTAGCCGGTAAACCTGTTTAATGGCACTGCCGGCCATGTTCCGCGAGACTGCGGAGCATGGACTTCTCTCTCACCCTTGACCCCGAAACCGGCCTGCTCGACATGAGCCTGGCCGGTGCGGATTTCGCCGGCGACGATACGCTGGTGACGGCGGTGCTGCTCAGCTTGTGCACGGACCGCCTGGCGCAGCCGCACGAGGTGGCGGCCGGTGAAGACCGCCGTGGCTGGTGGGCCGACGCCTACGCCTCGTCCCCCCAGGACAAGTTCGGTTGCCGCTGGTGGCTGCTCGCCCGAGAAAAGCAGTTGCAATCCACAGTTCAGCGTGCCCGTGATTACGCCCTCGAAGCTCTGAAGTGGATGCAGGAAGACGGCCTGGTCACCTCGGTTGGGGTGAGCGCCTTCGTTCCGCGGATGGGCTGGCTCGTCCTGCTTATCACGCTCTCCCTGAACGGGGTAGACCGCCGCTATCGATTTGAATGGAACTCCGCCGCTCAGGCCTGGCGCCTGGCCGGTGAGTCGTTCGCGCCCGCTGAGGTTTGACATGCCCGTTCCGCGTCCAACCCTTCCCAAGCTAATCGAGCAGCTGGCCTCGGAGATTGAGAGCCGCCTGCCTGGAATTCTGACTCGGGCCCGCCGCAGCCTGGCTGGCGTTCTGGTGCGCGTGTTCTCCGGCGGCCTGGATGCCCTTTACAAGTTCCTCGAGCGGGTGTTTAAGCAGGCCTGGCCCGACCAGTGTGACGAGGACGAACTGCCTGCTCACGGGGCGCGGTGGGGCGTCCTACAGAAGACCGCGGCGCCGGCGACCGGGTCGCTTCTGATCGGCGGGGAAAACGGGGCATCGCTGATGGCCGGTTCTGTGTTCCAGCGTGCCGACGGCGTGCAGTTCACGGTCGATGCCGGCGTCACCATTGTGGGCAGCAGCGCCACGGTCGCCATTACCGCCGAAGAGCTCGGCCAGGCTGGCAACACTGCAGCCGGCGTTCAGTTCACCTTGGCCAGCCCAGTGGTCGGCATCAACAGTACCGCCGTCGCGTCCACCGCGATCTCCGGCGGCGCGGATGTCGAGCGGCCGGAATTGTTCCGGGCCCGGATCCTGGAGCGTATTCGCCGCCCGCCTCATGGCGGGGACAACGATGACTATGTGGCCTGGGCCAAGGAAGTCCCTGGCGTGACGCGTGCCTGGTGCACGCCCAATGGCATGGGCGCCGGCACCGTCGTCGTGCGCTTCGTCCGGGATGACGATGAGGACCCGATCCCGGATGCGGGTGAGAATGAAACGGTTCGGGCGCATATCGAGGCGAAACGGCCGGTCACTGCCGAGCTCTTTGTGCCGCTGTCAGTGGCAAAGCCCGTTGCCTACGTGATCTCGGATCTGGAGCCCGACACGGCTGAAATCCGGGCCGCGATTATCGCCGAGCTCAAGGACATGCATGTCCGTGACGCGATCCCAGGGGGCACGCTGCTGGTCAGCCACATGAGGGAAGCCATCTCGATCGCCGCCGGCGAGAACGACCACGTGCTGGTGTCTCCGGCCAGCAATGTAACCTGCCTGCCCGGCGAACTGGCAACCTTCGGGGGAGTCACATGGGCGTGAGAAGCATTGAAGCCTGGCGCGAGGCGCTCCTGGCGCTGTTGCCGCCCGGCGCCATGCTCAACCGTCAGCCTGGCGGTGTGCTGGTCCGCCTATTGGAAGCCTGCGGTGCCTCGATGCGCGCGGTCGAGCGGCTGGCGGTGTCGCTGGTGGCCCAGTTCGATCCGTTGCTCGCCGACGAGTTGCTGGATGACTGGGAACGGCTCTACGACCTCCCCGATGAATGCCTGGATGCCCCTGTCGGCAAGGAACAGCGGCGCCAGCGCGTCAACATGCGCCGGCTCATGCTCGGGGATGCCAGACCCGAGTACTTCCGGCAGATGGTCATCGGCCTGGGCTACCCCGACGCGCGGATCGACGAGTTCCGCCCGTTCCGGGCCACCAGCAAGTGCACTGCGGCGATCAACCAGGGCGGCTGGCGCTTTGCGTTCAGGGTGAATGTCGTCGCCTCGGCCAACATTGTTCAGGCCACCGCCAACAGCAAATGCACGGCGCCGCTACGCGCCTGGGGCGATCCCGGGCTGCTGTGCCTCCTATCCCGCTACAAGCCCGCGCACACGGTCGTGCTGGTCGGGTATGTCGATTCCCTTTGATTTGCCTTTTCTAGGTGCGCCATGCGACGAATAGCCACTCCCACACGACATCTGAACAAGTTCGGCCCCGGCCGTGACGGCTTTGCCAACGGTGACCCGATCGCTGGCGTGCCAGCGACAGACCTGCAGGCGGAATGGTTCGACGCCCTGCAGGAGGAAGTGGCCGCGGTCGCCGAATTCGGTGGGGTAGCGCTCGACCCCAACAGCAACGTTCAGCTCCTGCAGGGGATCCAGCGTCTGATTGCCCTAGCGCTTACGAGCCGGCCGCTGATCTGCTCGATCTTGGATCTGCCCACGACCGACGTCGGTCCGATCATCGTGACCGAATGCAGCGAGGTCTGGACCTGGGCCAACACGGCGTTTTTCACGGGCTACCGCTCGCTGCTGTGCGGACGCCCCTTGGATGGTCACACCGCCGCGCCGCTGGCCAGCGAGGTCGACGCGGTCGGCGGCCTGCTGCCGAAGGTCGGAGCCTACGCAGGTCTGTGGGGCTATGCGCAGGAGCAAAGCCTGGTTCGTACGGAAGCTGTGTGGCAGGCCAATCGCGGCGCGCATTGGTTCTCGGACTACTCGGCCACGCAGTTCCGCGTGCCCGACCTGCGCGACATGTTCCGCCGCTTTACGGGGACTGACCTCGACACTGCAAATGCGAGAGGCATGGGGAGCAAGCAACTTGATGCTAGCCAGCACATGTTTGGAATGGTGGGTTCAGTGCAAGCGAAAAATATCGCTGGTCCATTCAGAGAGGAGCCGGGTACAACGACCTGGTTTGCTGCGAGCCAGACGCAGGCACAAGCTTTTGCGAATGTTAGCTTTGACTCATCTCGCGTAGTTCGAGTGTCGACTGAGACTCGTCCCGTCAACGTCGCGTACCACCCCCGAATGCATGCCTAGATTCATACATGAATCCTGGGGTGAAATGCCACATTTTCCGGCCTGACGGCCCCCGCGTGCCCATAGTTGGTTGTGGTGGTATAGCTCCCTTTGACTATGGTTGTTGTCAGCGTTGGGTACAGCGAAAGATCGACGGACTCGGCTCCAATTGAGCCTTTGGAGTTCGGACTCGAGCATCCAAGTGCGCAAACGCCTTCCAGGTCACCAGTGGAGGGGTCATATATGGTCAATGTTCCTTTTTGCTTGCTACCTAGGACTCTCGCATTTGCAGTGAAAAGGACTTTAGACATGGATACGAGGGTGATAGGCGGTGTTGTGGGGCCTAGTCTCCTTACCTCCGCCAGCCTTAATCACGCCAGCGGCACGGAACGAGGTCAGGGTGGACTGGAATACAGGGCGGCCGTTACCGCTGGCGGCTCCATACGCGTCGCGCTCGACAAGAATCTCAAGCGCGGCTTCGTTGATGGCTTCGCGTTGCCGACTACCCAGCGCTCTCGCATTTGCAGTGAGGCAGACGTCAAGCATGGATGCGGGCGTGATAGGCGGTGTTCACTGGCCGGGTTTCCGTGCCGCCGGCCGTCGTGGTTTGGCCTGATGCGCCGGTCAGCAGATTGCCACCGCCAGCGCCTTGGGCGGAGTGCGTGGTCCCCCCGTGGGCGTGCGATCGAAACTGGTCGGCCTGCCTGGACGCAAGCGCACGCGCATTTGCAGTGTTATTTCCAACCCAAGGAGAGCCAAATGGCTACCAAAACCGTCTATCAAAGCGATCCCATAAGCGGGATCTACCTCTTTACGACACAGGCTAACGAGCTGGCCCTCGCCCCAGGTCTGTTCAATATTCCCTTCGGCGCCTACGAAGAGGCCCCGCCTGCAGTACCGGAAGGCGAGGTCGCTCAGTGGAATCCCACCTCGTCAGCTTGGATGGCGGTGGAGGATCACCGTGGGGAGACTTTCTACCTGGTCAAGGACGGGACGGCGTACGAGATGGGCAGCAGCGTGGAAGTCGATGGTGAGCCAACGAGTTACCCCGGTTGGGGAAAAGTGCCAGCCTGGTTGACCCTGATACCCGGTAGCCCCGTGGCCAGCGAAGCTGGCACCGCAGGCGAGTAAAAGACGCGGCGACGTGTTCGGCGCTGGAACGCCGAGCACGCCCCGCACCAGCAGAATGAGGCTGCCAATGTGGCCAAGGCCGCGTCACCTGTGCACAGGCGCGCCAAGGCTACCATTTTGAAACGATTTTACAAAATGGCATCTCCCATCATTCCATGGCTCGGCGGCAAGCGCCGCTTGGCCGATCGCCTGCTTCCGTACTTCCCGTCTCACCAGTGCTACGTCGAACCGTTCGCCGGCGGGGCGGCCATGTTTTTCCTGCGGCCCATGGCGTCCGACGTTGAAGTGCTCAACGACGTCAACGGCGAGCTGATCAACCTGTATCGGGTCGTGAAGCACCACCTGGAGGAGTTCGTCCGCCAGTTCAAGTGGGCGCTATCGAGTCGGCAGGTGTTCAAGTGGCTGCAGGCCACGCCCGAAGAGACTTTGACGGACATCCAGCGAGCAGCCAGGTTCTTCTACTTACAGCATTCGGCTTTCGGCGGTCGCGTCGACGGGCAGTCGTACGGGACGGCCACCACCGCGCCGCCTGGGCTTAACCTGCTGCGCATTGAGGAAAACCTCTCCGCCGCACACTTGCGCCTGGCCAGCGCCTATATCGAGAATTTGCCCTGGTTTGAGTGCATCCGCCGATATGACCGGCCGCACACTTTTTTCTTCATGGATCCGCCGTATTGGGAGACCGAGGGCTATGGGGTGGAGTTCGGCTGGGAGCAGTATGAGCGACTCGCGGCCGTGCTGGGCAAACTGAAAGGGAAGGCGATGGTGACCTTGAACGACCACCCCGCCATCCGCGCTCTATTTGCCGCCTTTCCCATTGAGTCCACCGACGTCACGTATACCGTGGGAGTCGGCGCTGGCGCCCAGCGGCGTGAGCTGGTGATATTCAGCTGGGACGTGCACGCTGATCCAGCTGGGCTGGTGTGAGGCCTGCCGCCAAGCGGGCACGCTGCCGCCGGCCGAGGTCGCTGCGGGCAAGCTCCTTGGCCAAGTCTCGCCCCGAAGGATGGTAATAACGTAGCAGCATGCGAGTATCCCGGTGCCCAGTTACTTTGGCGAGCTTGTGCATGTCATACACCTCGGCAAGGCGGGTTGTGGCCTCATGGCGTAGATCGTGCAGTCGGAGGTCGGCGAAATACTCTGGCTTCGGCACTCGCCCATATCGTGCGCACAGGGCCTCGTAGTCCCTGCGGGCACGCTTGCGGGCTCGGGCAAACGCCCGCGTGGCTGAAGAGGGCGAGATTGAGAAAATCCGTCCTCTGGAGGGCTTGCCGACGAGGTAGTGTTTCAACCAGGCCAGCGCCCAGGGAGTCAATGGGACCGCGCGGCGTTGACCATTCTTGGTGTCGTCGAGATAGATCACGCCGTGGGCCAGGTCAATGCGCTCTCGCTTTGCCGTGACGACCAGCTCGGAGCGGCGCATGCCGGACTCGGCAGCCAGGACCATGATGGTTGGCAATTCGGCCGAGGTGGTCGACCGGATCAGCCATTCGATCTCGCTTCTGGGGCACTCTGTTTCCGCGACGCCTCTAAGGCGGATGTTGTCGTAGAGGCGGCGTTCCCGGGCATCGTTGACGGCGGGACGGTCTACGAACTGAAGCGGGTTGACCAGGGTCCGGTACTTCCAAGTCTTCCGGGCCACTGTATATAGATGGGACACGAGGGCCAGGCGGCGTACCACCGTTGCTGGCGCCAGGTCCTTTAACCAGGCGTTGGCGATGTCGCTGATGTCGGTATCCGTTATTGAGGCCAGACGGCGATTGGCCAGTCTCGTCTCAAGCCAACGCGCCGCAATCGAGACGTCGGTTGCTGTTCCTTTCTTTCGGGGGGATATCTCGGCCAGATATCGGGCCAGAGAGTCGGAGAGGGTCGGGGTGAGGTTTTGGGGTCTGTGTTTCCAGCGGCTCATAATCAAAAGCCGTCAGATTCCCCAATTTGTAATTACTTTTCTGCTGCTGTAACTCAGCAAGAGGGCATTTATCTCAACTCAAATGCCCAAAATTTCGCGCGCCGCTTCAGCCACGCGCCGCCTCAACGCTGCTTGAGATACCCGTCCCGCGTCTGCGGCAGCTTCATCCCCAGCACGGCGGACGCGATCTGCGTGCGCAGGATCTGTGCGGTGCCGCCGGCGATGGTGAACATGCGCGCGTCGCGCACGTGCCGCTCCATCGGCAGGTCGCGGCCGTAGCCGGAAGAGCCGTGCAGCTGCAGCGCGTCGTTCGTGACCCGGTTGGCCGTTTCCGCCGCGATCACCTTGGCCTGCGCCGCCATCGACAGGTCCGGAAAGCCGAAGGTCTCGGCGGTGCCGCTGGTCGCGGCCGCGTGCAGCATGTGGCGCGCGGCGTTCAGCTGGATCGCCATGTCCGCGATCATCCATTGCAGGCCCTGGAACTCGGCGATGGGGCGGCCGAACTGCTGGCGCTGCCTGGCGTAATCCACCGCTTCCTCGAACGCGCCCTGGGCGATGCCCAGCGCCACGGTGCCGGCGCCGACGCGCTGCGCGTTATAGGCCTGCATCAGTCCCGCGAAGCCGCGCTTCAGGCCTTCCGGCGGCGCGACCAGCATGGACTTGTGCACCTTCAGGTCGCGGAAGTTGATGTAGGTCTCGGGGATGCCGCGCACGCCCATGGCGTAGGAGCGCTTGGCGATCTCCAGGCCCTTGCCGTCGCCATCCGGATCGCGCACATGAATGAAGGCTCCGATGCCCTGGTCGACGCCGCCGTCGAACACGCGCGCGAAGATCAGGTGCAGGCGCGACACGCCGCCGCCGGTGATCCAGTATTTCTCGCCGTTCAGGATGTAGTCGTCGCCCTTGCGCTCGGCGCGCGTGCCCATCTCGCTGGCGGCGCTGCCGGCCCGTGGCTCGGAGATGCAGATGGCGGGCTTGTCGCCGGACAGCACGCAGCCGGCCGCGAGCCGTTTCTGCTCGGGCGTGCCGTACTGCATGATGGCGCCGATCGCGCCCATGTTGGCCTCGACCGTGATGCGGCCCATGGTGGCGCAGGCCTTGGCCATTTCCTCCACGACCAGCACGGTGTCCAGGTAGTTGAGGCCCTGGCCGCCGTACTCGCGCGGGATGGTCATGCCCATGAAGCCGTGGTCGCGCAGCTGGTGCACGTTGTCCCAGGGATATTGCTCGGACTGGTCGGTCGCCGCCGCCGTGGGCTTGAATACGTCCTGCGCCAGTTCGCGGGCGCGTTGCCGCAGCGACAGCTGCTCGGCAGAGAGTCGGGTCATGATTGCTCCTTGTGATCGTTGGGGGCCGTGGCCGGTGCCTGGCCCAGCCAGTCGGCCAGCACCTGCGCGGCATGTTCGTCCAGTCGGGGTGGCGGCTGGCGGTAGGAAACCGGCGTGGCGGAAAGTTTCAGAGGATTGGCCAGCAGGTTCAGCTCGCCGTGTTCGGCCCAGTCGCAGGGCATGCGCAGATGCGCGCCGCGCGCCTGGACGTGGGGATCGTCGAACACGTCTCGCAGGTTGTTGACGGGGCCGCAGGGCACGCCCACGGCTTCCAGCCGCGCCAGCCAGTCGGCGCGCGCGCGCCGCGCCAGCGCGGCCTGTATCTGCCGGCACAGCTCGTCGCGGTGCGCGATGCGGGCGACGTTGGTGGCGTAGCGCGGGTCGTCGGCCAGCGCGGCGATGTCCGCGCTTTCGCAGAAGCGGCGGAACTGCGCGTCGTTGCCCACCGCCAGGATCATCGGGCCGTCCGCCGCGTCGAAGACCTGGTAGGGCACGATGTTGGGATGGCCGTTGCCCAGGCGTCTGGGCACGGCGCGCGAGGCCAGGAAGTTGGTGCCCGCGTTGACCAGCCAGGCGATCTGGCTGTCCAGCAGCGAGATGTCGATGTGCTGGCCCTGGCCGGTGAGATCGCGGTGGCGCAGCGCGGCCAGGATGCCGACGGCGGCGTACATGCCGGTCATGATGTCGGCGATGCCCACGCCCGCCTTCATCGGTTCGCCTGCGGGCTCGCCGGTCAGGCTCATGATGCCGCCCATGCCCTGGATCAGGAAGTCGTAGCCCGCGCGCGAGGCGTAGGGGCCGGTCTGGCCGAAGCCGGTGATGGAGCAATAGACCAGCCGGGGATGGCGCTGCTTCAGGCTGGCGTAGTCCAGTCCGTACCTGGCCAGGCCGCCGACCTTGTAGTTCTCGACCAGCACGTCGGCGCGCTGCAGCAGCTGCTCCAGCCGCGCGCGGCCCGCGTCCGTGGCGATGTCGATCGCGATGGAGCGCTTGTTGCGGTTGGCGCTCAGGTAGTACGCGCTTTCGTCGGTGGCGCGGCCGTCGCGGTCCTGGATGTAGGGCGGACCCCACTTGCGCGTGTCGTCGCCCTCGCCGGGCTTCTCGACCTTGACCACGTCCGCGCCCAGGTCGCCCAGCAACTGGGTGGCGCTGGGGCCCGCGAGGATGCGGGACAGGTCCAGCACGCGCACGCCTTTCAGCGCAGAGGCATTTTCCGGCGGCATCGCCAGTCTCCTTGTCGTGTGTTCACGGCCCGGCGGGCGCCGGGGCCGGTGTTCCTGTTCGCGGCCCGCATCCCCGATCCTAGGCCAGCAGCACGCGTTCCAGCACGCTTTCGCAGGCAGCGAGCTGGGAACGCAGGACGAATTCGTCGGCGGTATGCGCCTGGGCGATGTCGCCCGGCCCGCAGATGACGGTGGGGATGCCGGCCGCCTGGTACAGGCCGCCCTCGGTGGTGAAGGCGACATGGCTGCCGCCGGCCGCGCCGGCGGCGAACAGCGCCTGCACCAGGCGGTCCTCGTCCGGGCGGGCGGTCAGCGCCGGCACGGCGGTCCTGCGTTCCAGCGTGATGCGGGCCTCGGGTTCCCGGTCCCGCATGCCGGCCTGCAGCGCGGCGGCGCGCTCATGCACGGGCGCCAGCGCGCGCTCGGGATCGGTCGAGGGCAGGAAGCGCAGGTCGAAGTCGAACTCCGCGGCCTCGGGGATGACGTTGGTCGCGGTGCCGCCGTGCACGCGGCACACGGCCATGGTGGAGTAGGGCACGAGGAAGTTCTCGTCGACCTCGTCGCGTTGCAGCTGGCGCGCCTGGCGCGCGATGTCCGCCACCAGCTCGCAGGCCGTCTCGGCGGCGTTCACGCCCGTGCCGCTGAGCGAGGAATGCGCGGCGCGGCCCTGGACGCAGCAGCGCCAGGCCTGGCGCCCCTTGTGCGCGCGGATGACGGCCATGCGGGTGGGCTCGCCGACGATGCAGGCCGCCGGGCGGATGCCGGCTTCGGCCAGGTCCTTGATCAGCCCGCGCACGCCCACGCAGCCGATTTCCTCGTCGTAGGTGAACGCGACGTGGACCGGCTGGCGCAGCGCGGCCAGGTCGATGCGTTGCAGCACCGCCAGCACGCAGGCCAGGAAGCCCTTCATGTCGCAGGCGCCGCGCCCGTACAGGCGCTCGCCGTCCTCGGTCAGCGTGAAGGACGGCCGCGACCAGTCCTGTCCCGCCACCGGCACCACGTCCGTGTGGCCGGACAGCAGGATGCCGCCGGTGGCGCCGCCATGGCTGGCGTACAGGTTGGCGCGCTTGCCGTCCGGGCTGTAGGTGTAGCGGACCGCGAAGCCGCGCGCGCGCAGCGCCTGCTCCGCCAGGCGCAGCAGGTCCAGGTTCGAGCTGCTGCCGGATATCGTCGGGAAGGCGATCAGCGTGGCCAGCCAGGACAGCGCGGCGGCCGAGCAATCGGTGGAGGCGTCGAGCATGGGCATCACGGTCAGGCCTCCAGCGAGATGTGGGCCGCGCGGGCCACCTGCCGCCATTTCTCCAGCTCCGCGCGGATCTGGCCGGCGAAATCGGCCGCGGTGCTGCCCTGGGCCACCGCGCCCAGTTCGGCCAGCCGGGCGGCGATGTCGGCGCGGCGCAGCGCGGACGCGGCGGCGGCCTGCAGGCGCGCGACCAGCTCGGGGGGCGTGCCGGCCGGCGCGACCAGGCCGAACCAGGCGGGGTCGTTCAGCCTGGGGATGCCGATTTCGGCGAAGGTGGGCACGGCCGGCAGCTGCGGGTTGCGCGAGGGCCAGGCGATGGCCAGCGCCCGCAGCCGGCCTTCCTGCACGTGCGGCATGGACGCTGGCAGGTTGTCGCACAGCATGTCGACGTGCCCGGCGATGGTGTCCTGCAGGGCCGGCCCCGCGCCCCGGTAGGGCACGTGCCGCAGCGGAGCGCCGGTGGCCTGCGCCAGCAGCTCGCCCATCATGTGGCCGAGCGAGCCCACGCCGGGCGAACCGTAGGTCAGCTCGCGGCCGCCGTTCCTGGCCAGCTGCGTCAGCGCCGCGATGCTGTCGACGGGGATCTTCGGGTTGACCGAGATGATGTTGGGCACGCTGGCCAGGTTCGAGATCGGCGCGAAGCCCTGCAGCGGATCGTAGGCCGGCCTGGCCGCGACCGCCGGCTGGATGGCGTGGGTGCTGACCGTGGCCACGCCCAGCGTCAGGCCGTCCGGCGCGGCGCGGGCCACTTGCAACGTGCCCACCGCGCCGCCGGCGCCGGCCCGGTTCTCGACGATGACCGTCTCGCCCAGGTGCTCGGACATCGCCTGCGCGATGATGCGGGGGATCAGGTCCGCCGATCCGCCCGGGGCGAACGGCACGATGATCTTGACGATCCGGTCTTGCGCCCGCAGCGCGGGCGAGGCGGCGGCCAGCGCGGCGGCGCAGGCGGCCAGGAAATGACGGCGTTTCATGCTTGTCCCTCCTCCAGGGCGTGGTGGCGCGAGCCCCTTGTTTATGCGTGCTGCGGGGCTTCGGATTGCGCCGGGGTCTTGCTTGTCTCTTGTGTGCCTCTAGATGCGGCCGTCGTAGGCCTTCCTGGGCAGGCGGCACGAAATCAGCGAGAAGCTGGACGAGGCCAGCGCCTGGCGGATGGCCGTGGCCAGCTCGACGCGGCTGCGCACGTCGAAGCCCTGGCCGCCCATGGCGCGCGCGATGCCGGCGAAATCCGTGCCGGCGAAATCGACGCCCAGGTTGGGATGGCCGTTGGCGCGCTGCTTGATTTCGATCAGCGACAGCGATTCATCGGCGAACACGAAGACGATGACCGGCGTGGCCGCGTCGCGCGCGGTGGCCAGTTCGCCCAGCGTCATCTCCAGGCAGGCATCGCCGGTGAACACCGCCACCGGCCGCGTCGGGTCGGCGAGCTTGGCGCCGATGCCCAGCGGCAGCGAGCAGCCCATGGTGCACAGGCCCGAGGACTGCATCAGCGAACGCGGCTCGTAGCAGTTCCACACCTGCGACAGCAGGATGCGGTGCGCGCCGCTGTCCACGGACGCGAGCGTGTCGTCCGGCAGCTCGGCCCGCGCCACGTCCACGATGGCCGCCGGCCCCCATTCCTCGTCCGCGCGATAGACGCGGGCCAGCGCCTGGCGGATCTCGGACACTTCATTGCCGGTCCACTGGGACGCCGGGCGCTGGCCCTGCGTCAGCGCCTGCAGGCCGTGCTTGACGCTGCCGACGAAGCTCAGCGCGGACTGGTGCATGTAGTGCGTGTTGCGGGTCGCGGCGATGTCGATGACGCGGGCGTCGTCCGCCCAGATGTTGCGCCAGCCCGCGCGCATTTCGATCGGGTCGTAGCCGGCCAGGATGATGAGGTCGGCGTCGCGGATGACGGGCAGCACGATCTTGTCGGCCTGCGGCGACAGGCCCATGCCGCCGATCACCAGCTCGTGCCGTTCATCGACGATGCCCTTGGCCTTGTAGGTGGTCACCAGCGGGATGCGCAGTTCTTCGACCAGAGCGCGGACCTCGGCCTCGGCGTGATGGTGCAGCGCCTCGACGCCGGCGATCACGACCGGTCGGCGGGCCTGGGCCAGCCAGGCGCGGGCGGTTTCCAGCTCGCGGGTGGGCGCGGGCGCGGCCGGCGCCGGCTTGCTGCGGCGCGTGCCGCGGGCGGGCGGCGCTTCCTGCACGGCCACGCTGATCGGCACATCCAGGTGCACCGGGCCGGGCGGGTCGTCGGTGGCGATGGCCAGCGCCTTGTCGATGATGGCCTCGACGGCGCCGGCCGTGACGCGCAGCGAGGCCTTGGTGATCGGCCGCATCAGCGCGGCGTGGTCGAACACCTGGTGCGTGTAGGTGGCGGCCTCGTCCTCGTCCACGCAGCCGGTGATGAACAGCATCGGCACGCGGTCCTGCAGCGCGTTGGCGACCACGTTGACGGCGTTGGCCACGCCCGGGCCCAGCGTCGCCACCAGCACGCCGGGCGCGCCGTCGCGATGGAATGCGCCTTCGGCCATGAAGCCGCCGGAGTTCTCGTGCTTGACCAGCGTGAAGTTCACGCCGGCTTCATCCAGGCCTTTCATCACGGAAAGGACTTCGCCGCCGGGAATGCCGAAGGCGTGGCGGCAGCCCGCCGCGTGCAGGCGCTGGCCGATGATTTGGGAGACGGTAGACATGATGACCTTGCAATCGATGACGGTTGATGCGGGGCGGCGGTGGCCGCCGGGCTGGGAGTGGGGCGGCGCGGGTGCGGGCGCGCCGCCGTGTGACGGAAAGCGGGGCGGTTCAGCCCAGGCCGTTCAGGGCCTGCGCCAGCCGCTGGGCGGCGATCTCCAGTTGATCGTCCGACGTGGCGTAGGACAGGCGCAGGAATCCCGGCATGCCGAAGCCCGAGCCGGGCACCAGCGCGACGCCGCTGTCGAGCAGGTAGGACGCCAGCGCCACGTCGTCGGCGATGCGCTCTCCGGCGGGGGTGGACTTGCCGATGCAGGCGCGCGCGTCGGGGAACAGGTAGAACGCGCCCTCGGGCTTGGGCGTGCGCAGGCCGGGGATGCCGGCGAAGGCTTCAAGCAGCTTGTCGCGCCGCTGCTGGAACACGGCGCGGCGACGCGCGACTTCGTCCTGCGGGCCTTCCAGCGCGGCGACGGCCGCGGCCTGGGTGATCGACGAGGCGTGCGAATTGATCTGCATCTGCACCTTGGTCATGGCCTCGATCAGCGGCCGGGGGCCGCAGGCGTAGCCGAGCCGCCAGCCCGTCATGGAATAGGCCTTGGACACGCCGTTCACGGTCAGGATGCGGTCCGCCAGGTCGGGCGCGACCTGGGCCAGCGTGCAGCGCTCGCGCCCGTCGTAGAGGATGTGTTCGTAGATGTCGTCGACCATCACCAGGAAGCGCTGGTTGCGGCTGGCGCGGATCACGTCCGCGCAGGCCCGCAGCTGCTCGCGGCTATAGGCTGTGCCGCTCGGGTTGCTGGGCGAATTGAGCACCAGCCATTTGGTCCGGTCCGTGATGGCGGCGGCCAGGTCTTCCGGGGCGAGCGCATAGCCCTGGTCGGGCGAGGTCATGATCGGCCGCAGCACGCCGCCGTTCATCGCGACGATGTCGCCATAGGATGCCCAGTACGGCGCGGGAATCAGCACTTCGTCGCCGGGGCTGAGCGTGGCCAGGAAGGCCTGGTAGATCACCTGCTTGCCGCCGGCGGCCACGCTGATGTCGGCCGGCGCGCAGTCGATGCCGTTCTCGCGCTTGAACTTGGCGACGATCGCTTCGCGCAGGCGCGGCGTGCCGTTGATCGGCGTGTAGCGCGTGGCGCCATCCTGGATGGCGCGCATGGCCGCCGCGCCGATGTGGGCCGGGGTCGGGAAATCCGGCTCGCCCAGCGTCATGTCGACGACCTGCCGGCCCTGCTGGATGGCCTGCCGGGTTTTTTCGGCCATCACCTGGATCGGGGACGGGCGCAGGGCGGAGATGACGGGAGAGAGCATGTGAGCGTTCCTGGATGGGTTGAATTAGTCTAGGATTCACACTGTTCAATCTCAATTGAATTTGAATTCAATATGAATACGCCCCTGGGACCCGATTCCCCGACTCTGCGGCAGCTGGAATTGCTGCTCGCGCTGGCCAGCGCGGACGGCATCGCCAGCGCCGGCGCGAAGATCGGCATGACGCCTTCGGCCACCAGCCACGCGCTGCGCGCGCTGGAAACCACGCTGGGCGTGCAGCTCATCGATCGCAACGCGCCGCGCGTGGAGCTGACGCACGCGGGGCAGCAGGTCCTGCCCCATGTGCGCGACCTGTTCGCCGCGCTGCACCTGATCCAGGCCACCGCCAGCGCCAGCGTGGGCCTGAAGAGCGGCGTGCTGAAGATCGGCTCGTTCGGCCTGAGCTCGTCGCTGCGCCTCTTGCCGCCGCTGCTGGGGCAGTTCAGGCGGCTGTATCCGGGCATCGATCTGCGGGTGTTCGAGAAGGCCGACGCCGAAATCGAGCAGGACCTGATCGAGCGACGCCTGGAAATCGGCGTGGTGACGCTGCCCAAGCCCGAGTTCGACACGGTGGCGATCGCGCTGGACGAGCTGGTGGCGGTGGTGCCCGTCGGCCATGAGCTGGCCGGGGTGGATACGGTGGACGCCCACCAGCTGGCGCGTCATCCGTTCATCCTGACGCACGCCGGCTCGCAGGGGCTGGTGGCCAGGATGTTCTCCCGCGCCGAGGTCGCGCCCACGGTCAGGCACGAGCTGTCCCAGATGCTGTCCATCCTCGATTTCGTGGCCCGGGGAGAGGGCGTGTCGGTGGTGGCCTCGCTGGCGCTGCCGGAGCAATACGCGGGCGTGGCCTACAAGCCGATACGGCCGGCGACCTCCAGGCGGGTCGGCCTGGCCTGCCTGAACGAGAGCCGGCTGTCCCCGGCGGCGGCGGCCTTCTGGAAACAGGCCAGGCTGTTGGCGAAGAAAAAAGGGGTCAGCATCGCCGGCTAGCCGGCGCTGCTGGCCGGGCGGAGGGCGGCCGGCCGTGCGTCCATGGGGAGCGTGTCCCCGGCACTGGCGCGATCGTCATTTATGGGGAAAATATTTCAGATTGAGGTGCGTCAAGCTGCCGGGCCGAACGTGGTTTTCGGCCTACATTCCGTCCGCTTGGGATGCAATTTGAAAGGTGTTCGCGATATCCTCACCGGTTGCAGAAGAGCCGGAGGGGAAGGCTCGCTATAGAATAAGAATTATTACTATTTGTTTGGGGGAAGTGCATCCACGCCTGGGGACTGGGTTTGCCGCGAAGCCGACGCCGTGAGGCCGTCCGGTATCCGCGGCTTCGTCCCGCGCGGCAAGACCAGCGAGGCCCGGCCTGATTGGCATGGACGGTACTGCGGATGGCTCGCGCAGGCCCCCGATTTGCATGGGGCGCCCGGAAGATGGATAGAACTTTACAAAATCACAAAGATTCCTTGTCGATTCCTGAATGAAACGTGACAGCATCCTGGCATCCGTAACCGGTCTGGTCGAGAGTTCGACCTGGGCGGGCAAGCAGGGCGGCGCAGTCCGGGCCAGCTTGCCGCCGGCCGACACGCCGCCGATGCCAAATGCCTGCAGCAAAACCATGTCTTTCCCCAATCCATCCCTGAACACCTTCACGGAGCGGCTTGTCCTCGTGGCAGAGGACGAGCCGGGAATCGTTGGCGTCCTGGAGGCCTATCTCCGCCGCGACGGCTTTCGCACTTGCACCGCCATGGACGGCGTCGAGGCCATGCGGCTGTTCCGCGAGCTGCGTCCCGACGCGGTCCTGCTGGACGTGAACCTGCCGGGCATGGATGGGCTGGACGTATTGCGCGCCATCCGCGACGAAGGCCAGACCCCCGTCATCATCGTCACGGCGCTGGCCGATGACGTCGACAAGCTGCTGGGGCTGCGCCTGGGCGCGGACGACTATGTCGTCAAGCCCTTCAATCCCGCCGAGGTCGTGGCGCGCCTGCGGGCCGTGCTGCGGCGCGCGGGGGCGCATGCGAACGCCGCGCCCATCCGCGTCGGCGGCATCGAGATCGACGAGCAGGACCACGTCGCGGTCGCGCACGTGGGCGGCGGGCGCTCCGTGCCGCTGCAATTGACGCTGACCGAGTTCCGCCTGCTGGCCTGCCTGGCATCCCAGCCTCGGCGCTGCTTCTCGCGCGGATTCCTGATCGAGCATTGCCTGCCGGAAAGCGACGCGCTGGAGCGGGTCATCGACTCGCACATCTCCAAGCTGCGGCGCAAGCTGCACGCGGTCGGGCAGGCCGACATGATCGAGGCCGTGCGCGGCGTCGGATACCGCCTATGGCGCGAAAACTAGATCGCATCTGGATCCGCTTCGGACTGGCGGTCTCGGTCACCATGACCCTGCTGCTGGCCGTGCTCGCCGGCAGCCTGGTCCTGTTCTGGAACTACGAGCATCGCGCGTTCGAGAAGTCGCTGCCGGTGGAAGTGCGGGCCGAGCTGGAAGATCTCTCGGAGCGCGGCCTGGAGGACGGGCCGCGCGCGATGCAGATCTATGCCGAGTATTGGGTGGTGGATCCCATGCGCGGCGAAAAGCTCGCGCTGCTGTTCACCGTGCTGCTCGGCCTGCCGCTGGGCCTGGCGTCCGGATTCTTCATCTCGAAGGTGATCACCCTGCCGCTGGATTCGATGGCCGCGGCGGCCACCCGGGTGGCGCTGGGGGATTTCACGGTAAGGGCCCATGTGGGCAAGGCACGCGGCGAAATGGCCGAAATGGTGCGGGATTTCAATCACATGATCGATTCGCTCGAAACCCTGGACCGGGAACAACGCGTGACGCTGGCCTCCATCTCGCATGAGCTGCGCACGCCCATCGCGGTGCTCAGCGCCCGCCTGCACGCGATCTGCGACGGCGTCATCCCGGTCAGCGACGAGGAAATGCGCGGCCTGCTGGACCAGTCCCTGCACCTGGGCCGCCTGGTCGCGGACCTGCACACGCTGTCGCTGGCCTCGGTCGGCCGGCTGTCGCTGCAGACCCGGCCCGTGGAACTGGTGGCGCTGGTCGGCGACGCGCTGGCCGGCTTCGAGGCCAGGCTGGCCGAGAAGGGCTTCGAAGTGGATACGCAACTGCCTGCCGCCGCGCAAGGCAAGCTGATCATGGCCGACCCGGACCGGCTGCGCCAGATTTTCGCCAACCTCGTGGAAAACGCCTTGCGCCACGCGGCCAGCGGGCGCTGGATCGGCGTGGAAGTGCGCATCCACGCCGGACAGGCCGTGCTGGCGGTGAGCGACGCGGGGCCGGGTTTGCCGGCGTCCATGCGCGACCGCCCGTTCGAACGCTTTCCGCACCAGCCCAGCGCCATGCATGGCGGGTCGGGCCTGGGACTGTCGATCGTGCACGCGCTGGTGGACCAGCAGGGCGGATCGGTGCTGGCGGATCGCTCGGTGCGCGGCGGCATGCGCATCCAGGTCTGCTTTCCCGTGATGAGCCGGGACGCGAAGGCGTCCGCGGGGCGCCGGCAGGCGTCGCTCGCGTGATGCGCCCGGCCGCGTCCATCAATTCTCCATAAACCCTGCATGGCCCCGCAACGTCGCGGGGGCATGCTGGCAATGTTATCCAGCCAACCGTGACGGCTGCCGCCGTCCGCTACGCCATAGATACCCATGCATCGCTGTCCTGAATCGTTCAAACTCCGCTGCGCCGCGCTGCTGGCAAGCGCGCTCCTGTCGGGCTGCATGTCGGTGCCCGTGCCGGAGCTGCCGGCGCAGGTGCCCGGCGCCTGGTCCCAGGCGGCCGGCGAGGGCGCGCGCGCGGTCGATCTGCGGTCCTGGTGGACGGCGCTGGACGATCCCCGGCTGAACGCGCTGGTCGAGGAAGCGCTGCGGCGCAACCTGGACCTGGAACAATCCGCGCGCCTGCTGCAGGGCGAGCGCGAGGTCGCCGGTCGCTGGCGCTCGCGCTACCTGCCGGGTTTCGCGGTCGGCGCCCGCCCGGTGCAGGACGCCGAGGCCAAGGATTCCTATTTCCACGCCAGCATCGACATGGTCTGGGAGCTGGGCCTGTTCGGCGCGGCCGAGAGCGGCAAGCTGCAGGCCGGCGCGGACGCCGATCTGGCCGCCGCGCGCGAACAGGGCCTGCGCGTGTCGGTGGTCGCGGCCGTGGTGCGCAATTATCTGGACCTGGGCGTGGCCAACGGCCAGATCGCGCTGCTGACGCAGATGGCCGAGCTGGACCGCGAGGCCGAGCGGCTGGCGCAGGTGCGGCTGAATACCCGCCTGGGCACGCCGCAGGACGCCGACACGGCGAGCGTGCGCCGGCAACGCACATTGGCCGCGCTGGCGTCGATGCGCCTGGCGGCCGAGCGGTCGGCGCGCGCGCTGGCGCTGCTGCTGGGCCGCGACGCGCCGGATCCGGGCTGGAGCGCGGTGGCGCCGTCGCAGGGCCTGCCCGCCTTCGCCGTGGGGGAAGTGCCGGCCGACCTGCTGCGCACCCGTCCGGACATCCGCGAGGCAGAAGCCGAAGTGCTGCAGGCCGCCGCAAGGCTGGGCATGGCGCGCTCGGCGCTGTATCCGCGCCTGAGCCTGGGCGGTTCGGTCCTGTACGCCTACAACATGACGCAGAACCGCCGCTCGAACAACAACTTCGTTCCGGCCGGCGGTCCCACGATCGATATCCCGCTCTGGGACTGGGGCGCCCGCCAGGCGCAGGTCAAGGCCGGCGAGCAGGGCATCGCCGCGGCGCTGGCCGGCTACCGCAAGGCGGTGCTGTCCGGCGTGTCGGAAGTCGAGGAATCGCTGTCCGCGCTGGCGCGCGAGCGCGAGCGCATCGCCGCGCTGGACGAGGCGCGGCGCGTGCTGGACCGGCGCGCCGGCTCGCAGCGCAAGCTGGCGTCGCTCGGCCTGTCCAGCCCCTTCGACGGGCTGGAGGGCCGGCGCGCGCTGCTCGAGGCGCAGTCCGACGTGGCGCTGGCGCGCGGCGCGCGGACCCTGGCCTTCGTCGCGCTCTACAAGGCGCTGGGCGGCGCGCCGCTGGCGCCGCAGCCGGAACAACAGGAACAACAACCGCAGCAGGTGCGTCCATGATCGCCCTGGCGCGCAAGACACTGGTCTACGAATGGCGGCGCTTCGTGCCCGTGGTGCTGGCGGTCGGCTTCTCCGGCCTGATGCTGGTGGTGCAGGCGGCGCTGGTGCTGGGCATCTTCGGCGCCTCGGCGCTGTACGTGAACGCCTCGTCGGCCGATCTCTGGGCCGGCTATCCCGGCACGCAGAGCGTCAATTTCGGCCGCGCGGTCAGCGCCGACGCCGAAATGCGGCTGCGCATGGATCCCGAGGTGGTGGCGGTAGAGCCCTACCAGTGGGTCGATGGCGACTGGACGCCCGAGCGCGTCGACGCCGGCAGCGTGTCGATCTACCTGTCCGGCATTTCCGTCGGTCCCGACGCCATGCTGTTCTCGAAGCTGCTGTCGCCGGACCTGCGCAAGCGCCTGCGCGAGCCGGGGGCGGTGATCGTCGATTCGGCCGACCTGGAATCGCTGGGCGTGGCGGAAGGCGGCAAGGCCTGGATCAACGGGCACCCGGTGCGCGTGGTCGCCGCGATCGCGGGACTGCGCGGCCTGGGCGGCGTGAACGTGCTGGCCTCGCTGGATTCGGCGCGCGTCATCGGCGGGCCGCAGGCCGGCCGGGGCAGTACCTATTACGTGGCGCGGCTGGCCGATCCCTCGCGGGCGCCGGCGGTGCAGGCGCGGCTGGCGCAAAGCGAAGCCAGCTTCGGTCCGCTGCAGGTCTGGACGGCCCAGGAATTCGCCCAGCGCTCGCAGCAGTACTGGCTGCTGGATACCGGCGCGGGCATGGCCGTGCTGTTCATGGCCCTGATCGTCTGCCTGGTCGGCGCGGTGATCACCAACCAGTCCTTCGCGGCCGTGGTGGCGGCGTCGGCGCGCGAGTACGCCACGCTGAACGCGCTCGGCGCGAGCCGCGGCGCGCTGGCCCGCGTCGTGATCGAGCAGGCCTGCCTGGTGGGCGGCCTGGGCATGGTGCTGGCGGCCGTGGCCAGCGCGCTGCTGCTGGCGGTGGCGGTGTTCTATCACGTGCCGGTGGCCATGACGCTGACGGCGGCCCTGGGCTGCGCGGCGCTGGTGGCCCTGATGGCGCTGATGTCCAGCGTGATGGCGGTGCGCGGCCTGATCCGCACCGATCCGGCCCTGCTGCTGCGCTGATGGAGACGGTCATGAAACGTGATTTTTCGATGTCCCCGGAAGTCCAGGCCACGGTCGAGCCCAGCCTGGAAGCCTTCAGGCTGGGCAAGGCCTTCCTGTCCGGCGTGGTGAAGGTGCAGGTGCTGCAAGGCCTGTCGCTGGCCGTGTATCCGGGCGAGCTGACGCTGATTTCCGGCCCCTCCGGCTGTGGCAAGAGCACGCTGCTGTCGCTACTGTCCGGCCTGCAGCATCCGGACGACGGCAAGGCCCATGCGCTGGGGCAGGACCTGGGCGAGATGAGCCGCCGCGACCTCGAGCGCTTCCGGCTGCACCACACGGGCTTCGTGTTCCAGGGCTTCAACCTGTTCCCGGCGCTCACCGCGCTGGAACAGGTCCAGCTGCCGCTGGGTTACCTGGGCATGCGCGATCAGGAAAGCGCCCGGCTGGCGAGCCGCGCGCTGGACGAGGTCGGCCTGTCGCATCGGGCGCACATGCGTCCGGCGCAGCTGTCCGGCGGCGAGAAGCAGCGGGTCGCGATCGCCCGCGCCATCGCCAAGGAGCCCGAACTGCTGTTCGCGGACGAACCCACCAGCTCGCTGGACGCCGAGAACGGCCAGCGGGTCGTGGACATCCTGCACCGCTTCGCCCGCAACCACGGGGCCACGGTCCTGTGCGTGAGCCATGATCCGCGCCTGGTCCGGCATGCCGACCGCGTCGTCGGCATGGAGGACGGGGCCATACGCAGCGACCGGCGCATTGCCGCAGATTCACTAGGAGCAAAAGCATGAAGCATTCGTCGGGCGCGCGTTGGCGCGCGCTCCTCATCGTGGCGGTCCTGGCGCTGAGCGCGTGTTCCGAGCGCAGCGATCCCAAGGAGACGGCGGACCGGCAGCCGGCGCGGGACGGCCAGCGCGCGGCGGCCGTCGCCCGGGGCAAGATCGAAGTCGACGGCGGGCTGGTGGCGCTGGCGCCGGCGCTGGCCGGCACGGTGGCCAGCCTGAAGGTGCGCGAGGGCGACAGCGTGCAGCGCGGTCAGCTGCTGCTGGCGCAGGCCAGCCAGGTCTCCTCGGCCGCCGTCGCGGTCGCCACGTCCGAGCTGAAGCTGGCCCGCGCGCGGCAGCAGGCCGCCGAGAGCCGCCTGCCCGAGCTGAAGCAGGCCGCCGCGCGCTATGCGCAGGCGGCGCGCGCCGGAGCCGCGCAGCCCCAGCTGGCCGACGACGCGCAGCAGCGCTTGCGCGACGCCCAGTCCGATGTGGCGGTGGCCACGGCCGAGGCGGCGGTCGCGCAGCAGCGCCTGGAACAGGCCAAGGTCGCGTTGCAGCAGCTCGAGCTGCGCGCGCCGGAGGACGGCGTGATCGTGGGCGTGACGGCTCGGCAGGGCGGACGCCTGGAAGCGGGCGCCTCGGCCCTGACGCTGTTGCCCGCGCGCCCGCTGATCGTGCGCGCCGAACTCAATTCCGCCTACGTCGCCTCGGTGCGCGTGGGCATGCGCGCCACGGTGGCGTCCGACATGGACTCGGCGGCGGGCGCGCCCGCCTTGCCCCCGGCCAAGCTGGTGCGCATCAGCCCCATCTACGGCAACGGCCGCCTGCAGGACGACGCCCAGCGCGGTCCGGTGCGCGTGGTCGAGTGCATCCTGGAATTCGACGGCCCGGCAGAGGCGATCGTCGGCCAAAACGTGAGAGTGACTTTCCATGAATGACAACTTCGAGCTGCAAGTGCGCTGGAACGGTGGCAAGGCGACCGTCCCGGAATGGACGATCCAGTGCGATTTCGACGGCACCATCAGCCTGCAGGACGTGACCGACACGCTGCTGCAGCGTCACGGCATGCCGGGCTGGGAAGACCTGGAAGAGGCCTGGGAGCGCGGCGAGATCGGCTCGCGCGAGTGCATGAGCGGCCAGGTGGCGTTGCTGGACATGAGCGTGGCCGAGCTGCGCGAGGCGCTGGAGCAGGTCCATGTCGACCCGGGCTTCGTGCGCTTCGTCGACCAGGCCCGCCAGCTCGGCATCGGCGTGCAGGTGGTCAGCGACGGGCTGGACTACGCCATCCAGGTCATCCTGGCGCGCGAGGGCATGGGCGACCTGCCCATCGTGGCCAACCGGCTGCTGCCGGCCGGGCCGCGCCGCTGGAAGCTGGAAACGCCCTGGTCGCGGCCGGACTGCGCCAGCGCCAATTGCAAGTGCGGCCAGCTCGCCGGCCAGCGCGCCGCGGGCAAGCGCGTGCTGTACGTGGGCGACGGCAGCTCGGACTTCTGCGTCTCGGGCAAGGCCGAGCACGTGCTGGCCAAGGCCAAGCTGCTGGATTACTGCCGCGCCAACGGCATCGTGCATTCCGCCTTCGTCGACTTCGACGAGGCGCTGTCGCGCCTGCCCGAGATTCTGTCCGGCCAGAACGAGGAGTCCACGGCATGAACAAGGCCGCCACCGTCCTGGCGCCGCCCGGCGCGGGATACATCCGGGGCGAAGCGCGCGAACGCGCCGAGCCGCTGGAAATGCTGGCCGATGAATACCTGCTCGAAGGGCAGGGCGCGCGCGCGCGCACCGGCATCCTGCTGATCCACGGCCTGACCGGCACGCCCAACGAGATGCGGGTGCTGGCGCGCGGCCTGCACCTGCAGGGCTACACCGTGTACGCCGTCAAGCTGGCCGGTCACTGCGGCACGCTGGACGATCTGGTCGGCACCAGCTGGCTGGACTGGCTGGCCAGCGTGCGGCGCGGCGCCGACCTGCTGTCGCGCCGCGTCGACCGCGTGGTGGTCGGCGGCCTGTCGATGGGCGCCGTGCTGGCGCTGGCCCTGGCGCAGGAGCGTCCCGAGCACATCACCGGCGTGCTGGCGCTGTCGCCGGCCTTCCGCCACGACGGCTGGAGCATGCCGCGCTATACCAAGCTGGCCTGCCTGCTGCCCGTCATGCGCGCGCTGGGCATCGGCCGGCGCAGCGTGTTCATGGAACAGCCGCCCTACGGCATCAAGGACGAGGCGCTGCGCGCCCGCGTGGTGTCGCAGATGCACGCCGGTGACAGCGCCGCCTCGGGCCTGCCGGGCAACCCCTGGTGGTCGGTGGTGGAAATGCACAAGCTGGCGCGCTCGGTGCTGCGCAACATGCCGGCGCTGCGCGCGCCTTGCCTGGTCATGCACGCGCGCAACGACGACATCGCCTCGGTGTCGAACGCTTACGAGATCCAGCGCCGGGCCGCCAACGCGCCCATCACGCTGCAATTGCTGGACGACAGTTATCACATGATCACCATCGACCGCGAGCGTCGGGTGGTCATCGCTCGCGCGGCCGCCTTCGTGACCGAGCTGGTCGAGGGCGCGCAGCCAGGGGACGGCGCCGATGTGGAATGAGGCAATGACACCGCTGGTGGTGACGCTGTGGATCCTGAACCTGCTGTTCGACAGCGTGGGCCAGCTGATCTTCAAGGCCGCCGCGGTCGATCCGAAGCTGGGCGAAGGCGCGGGACGCTGGCGCAGGATGGCGCGCCGGCCCTGGCTGTGGCTGGGCATCGGCTGCTACGTGCTGGAGTTCGTCCTGTGGCTGGCGTTCATCTCCCTGGTGCCGCTGTCGGACGGCGTGCTGCTGGGATCGATCAGCATCGTGGTCGTCATGCTGCTGGGCCGGGTTTTCTTCCGCGAGCGGCTCACGCCCATGCGGGTGCTGGGCATCCTGCTGGTGTCGCTGGGCGTGGGCATCGTGGGATTGAAGGGGTAAGGCAATGCGGCGTTTCTATCTGATCGGATTCCTGGCGCTGATGGCGTTCGACACCTTGGCGCAGATCAGCTTCAAGGTGGCGGGCGAGCATGCGCTGCCGCTGGAATTCTCGCCGGCCTGGCTGCTGCGCGTGTTCGGCCAGCCCTGGATCTACGGCGCCTTCATCGGCTACCTGGGCGCGTTCTTCACGTGGATGGTGCTGCTCAAGCACGCGCCCATCGGGCCGGCCTTCGCCGCCTCGTACCTGGAGATCGTCGCGGTGCTGGTGATTTCGGCGGTATGGTTCGGCGAGCCCATCGGCTGGCCGCAGATCCTTGGCACGGTGCTGATCCTGGGCGGCATCTGCTGCCTGGCGGTCAGCGAGTCCTCGACGGTGCCGCAGATCGAGCATGCGGGGCAGCCGGCACGGCACGGCGCCTGACGGTCGCGCGCGGCGGGCATGGCCCGCCGCCGCTTGCCTGGCCGGGCAGACCGGCTCGCGGCCGCCGCGCCGCCAGATGGCGGGCGCGGGCGCAAGACGGTTTCAGCGCGCGCGCGCCGCGTCCAGCAATTCGACGATCTGCCAGTTGAACGCGTTCTGGCGCGCCTGCCATTGCGGCAGTTCCTTGTCCTGGCGCGCGGTGTCCTGGCCGTCGGCGGCGCTGAGCCAGCGCTTCCAGGCGGTCCGGTAGTGCCAGACCGAGACGTCGCCGGTGACATCGCTGCCGACGATCTGGCCATGCAAGGCCTGCGCCAGCGTCTTCAGGTCGGCGCGCAGCAGCACGCCCTGGTCCCAGTTGGTGCGCACCTCGTCGGCCGAGAACGCATCCTTGTCGATGCTGAAATAGGTATCCATCGGCGTGGCCGCCAGTTCCTGGCGAGCCGCCTCCACCAGCGCCGCGCGGTCGGGGAAGCTGCGAAAGCGCGCGCCCAGGCCCAGCCAGCGCGACCAGCGCGTATCGACGCCGGTGCTCCAGTAGGTGACCTTGCCGCTCCAGACGGAACCCAGGTTGTGTTCCCAGGCATGCGCCGCGCCCAGGTCGCCGGAGGTGATGCCGATGACGTGCACGTGCGACACCTGCGGCAGCCGCGCGACGCGGCGCACCCAGGAGCCGCAATGCACGCCCCAGGGAAAGCGCATGTTGTCGGGATGATTGTCCAGCACCACCACGCGCAGGCTGGCGGGGGCGCGCCCCGCCGCGCAGCGCTCGATCAGCGGCCAGCTCCGGGGATGGAAGTCGCCGCTGCCCATGAAGACGGTGCCGTGGGCGGCGGCGGCCGGCATGCGGCTGGTCAGGTTGCGCATGCAGGATTGCAGCACGCCCTGGCGGCAGCCGAAGCGGATCGCCTCGCGCCAGTCGTCGTTCAGCGCCAGCCGGATCTCGCCGGGCAGGGCGCCGACGGAACTGTCGGTGTCCAGCACGACGGGCGGGTGGCGCAGGGCGGATTGTTCTACTTGGTGATCCATTGGCTGTCCGTGGTGAAGCGGCTGGAAAAGCGCCGGGCCACGGCCCGCAACAGCGGATTGCGCACATAGACCGCGTGGCGCGTGGCGGTGAAGCTGGCGCCCAGCAGCGCCTTGACGCCGGGGTCGGTCCAGCCGGCGATATAGTGCCGCAGCCCGCGTTCCAGCGCGTATTCCAGGTTGACCATCCAGCTCACGAAGTACAGGTTCATCTCGCGCGAGAGCGGGTACGACAGGCCGATGTACTTGTCGGTCAGCCGTTCGCCGTCGTCGAAGCAGAGGTTCCAGCCCAGCATCTGGCCGGTCTCGGCATGCCGGTATTCGAACACGATGCCGCCGCTGCCGCCGTCGCGCAGCAGCGCCGCGAAGTAGGGCCGCGTCAGGCGGTCGAAATGGATTTCGCTCTGGGCGTAGACCTGCTCGTACAGCGCATAGTACGCGTCCACGCGGGCATCGTCGGCGTAGGCCTCGCCCGTGGGCACGCGCTGCACCGCGATCTGCTCGCGGCTGCGCAGCTTGCGCTTCAGGTAGCGGCGCGCGTCCTTGGGCAGGCGGTCCAGGTAGGCGTCGCCGTCGGTGAAGTCGATGGGCACGTAGGCCAGCGCCTGGCCGTCCAGCACCACGAAGCCCTGCTCCGTGCAGGCCTGGACGACCTGGTCGGCCAGCGCGTTGTCGGCCTCGGACAGCAGCGGCGAGCGCAGCGGCAGGTCCTTGAAGATGGTCAGGGCGTATTGCCTGCCCGGCCCCTGGCGCAGCGTCCGCGCCAGCGCGCCGGGATCGGCGGCCGCCGGCAGCAGCGCGTACTCGCTGACCGTGGTGCCGACGAAGGCGGCGCGCAGCGTGAGCCAGCGCGACCACCAGCCGTGGCCCGGCAGGCCGCGGACGCGCGTCTTGAAGTCGTCGTCGGCCGTCGTCAGCAGATCGAATGGCGCGGCGAAGGCCGGCAGCGGCAGGCCTTCGATGATCTTGAAGCCTTCCGGGGGATGCGCCAGGAAGCACTCGAGCAGGGCAGCCGGCTCGAGTGCGTTCCGCAGTGACTGCCCCGGCATCAGGCCCGCTTGGCCCGCGAGATCAGCTGGTCGAGCAGGGCCATGGCCTCGTCGATTTCCGAACGGCTGATCATGAGCGACGGCGCGAACGTGATCACGTTCTTGTAGTAGCCGCCCACGTCCAGCACCAGGCCGCGCTTGCCGCCCTGGAAGTCCAGGTCGCCGGCCAGGCCGATGTCGACCATCTTGTCCAGCAGCGCCTTGTTGGGCGTGAAGCCGTCCTCGGTGCAGATCTCGGCGCGCAGCGCCAGGCCCAGGCCGTCGACGTCGCCGATTTCGCGGTGACGCTTCTGCAGGTCGCGCAGGCCTTCCAGGAAGTAGGCGCCCGACTCGCGCACCTGGCGGCCGAAATCCATCTCGTGCGTCATCTTCATCACTTCCAGGCCCAGGGCGGTGCCCAGCGGGTTGGAGGCGAAGGTGGAGTGCGTGGAACCCGGCGGGAACAGGGTCGGGTTGATCAGTTCCTCGCGCGCCCACAGGCCCGACAGCGCGTTCAGGCCGTTGGTCAGCGCCTTGGCGAAGACCAGCACGTCCGGCTTGACGCCGAAGTTCTCGACCGACCACAGCGTGCCGGTGCGCCAGAAACCCATCTGGATCTCATCGACCACCAGCAGCACGCCGTGATCGTCCAGCACCTTCTTCAGGCCCTTGAAGAAGTTCTGCGGCGGCACGACGTAGCCGCCCGTGCCCTGGATGGGCTCGACGTAGAAGGCCGCGTACTCGCACTGGTTGGTCTTGGGGTCCCAGATGGCGTGGTACTCGTTCTCGAACTTGCGCGCGAATTCCTTGACGATGGAATCCGAGTATTCCTCGGCCGTCATGCCCTTGGGGCGGCGGAACGGGTAGGGGAAGGGGATGAACTGCGCGCGGTCGCCGAAGTGGCCGTAGCGGCGGCGATAGCGGTAGCTGGAGGTGATGCTGGAGGCGCCCAGCGTGCGGCCGTGGTAGCCGCCCTCGAAGGCGAACATCAGGCTCTTGCCGCCGCTGGCGTTGCGCACGACCTTGAGCGAATCCTCGATGGCCTGGGCGCCGCCCACGTTGAAGTGCACGCGGCCCGTGTTGCCCCACTTCTTTTCCGCATCTTGCGCGATGAACTTGGCCAGCTCGATCTTGGTCGGGTGCAGGTACTGGCTGGCGACCTGCGGCAAGGACTGCAGCTGCTCGATCATCTTCTGTTCGAGGCGCTTGTTCTTGTAGCCGAAGTTCACGGCCGAGTACCACATCTGCAGGTCCAGATACGCGGTGCCGGCGTCGTCGTACATGTAGCTGCCTTCGCAGCCAGTGAAAATCTTGGGCGGGTTGACGTAATGCACCGTATCGCCGAACGAGCAATAGCGGGCTTCATCTGCCAGCAGGCTGGCGGTATCGATGGACATGGACGCGGATCTCCGTAAAAGTCGCGGAGCGAGTGTGCGCGCCCAAGGTTGATCGACTGTCGAGGAATTGTGGAAGGAATGTGGAGCGCGGCCCGGTCTGCAACCGGAACGTCATGAACGCTCCACCATGCGCGTCAGCCGCGGACGTCCGTGGCCCCTTCCAGGAACAGTTTCTGCACCATGGCGCCCATGCCCAGCGGCGCGATCTCGCCGCGCTGCACCGCGTCCATCGCCGCGTACAGCAGGTAGTCGTAGGCCCGCACCAGCCACAGGGCCGGCACATCGATCCGGAAGGCGCCGGCCTTCTGGCCATTCAGGAAGAAGGTTTCCAGCGTCTGTCCATAGAACGAGGGCAGGGGCAGGTCGGCGGTTTCGGTCCTGGCGTCGATCATGCGCACCCATTCGGCGTGATTCCAGAACACGTAGTACTCGCGGCCCTGCACGACCACGTCGGTCAGCCGTTGCAGCGCGTCCGGATAGGGCGGCGTGTGCAGGTCGGCGCGGGCCAGCGCGTCCTGCAGGTGCTGGATGGCCCGGGTCATCAACAGGTCGATGACGCCTTCGCGGGTGGGGGAGATGCGATACAGCGTGGCCTTGCTGATCCCGGCGGCGCGCGCCAGCTGTTGCAGGCTGGCCCTGGGCTGCTGCGCGATCGACAGCGCCAGCGCGCGCGCCAGCTTGTCGTCTAGGGGGTCGGACATGGATGTCTCCGGATAAAAATAGGGTCGGATAAAATGAATCTTATTAGATTCAGTTAACTGTAAATATCGATGGTTGCTAGTCTACTACGGATTAAATGAGTCTACAAAAATTAACATGAATCTAAGTTGACTCATTTTGTTCTAATCAATATCATTCGGTCCTGAATCGCCTCACTCCCGGGGCGGCATCGGAATGCCAGAGGACAACATGACCCAGTTCAGAGCCAGTGCAGCGGCCCTAAGCCTGACCGCCTTGCTCGCCGGATGCGGCGGCCAGGACCCCCAGGCGGCGCAAGACCAGACCATCGACGTGGCCCCGCTGGTCGTCGCGCCGCGATCCCAGGCCATCCTGGCCGACCTGCCGGGCCGGATCTCGCCGGTGCGCGTGGCCGAAGTGCGGGCCCGGGTGGCGGGCATCGTCCAGAAGCGCCACTTCGAGGAAGGCGCGACGGTCAAGGAGGGCGACCTGCTCTTCACGATCGAGCCGGCCCCGTTCGAGGCCGCGCTGGCCCGGGCGCAGGGCGCGCTGGCGCGGGCCCAGGCCCAGGTCCGCCAGGCCCAGGCGCTGGCCGACCGCTACCAGCCGCTGGTGAAGATCGCGGCCGTGAGCCGCCAGGAATACGACGACGCCGTCGCCGCGCTGCAGACCGCCAAGGCCAACCAGGTGTCGGCGCAGGCCGACGTCAAGACCGCCCAGCTCGACCTGGGCTATGCCAGCGTGCGCGCGCCGATCTCGGGCCGCATCGGCCGGGGCCTGGTGACCGAGGGCAGCCTGGTGGGCCAGGGCGAATCCACGCCCATGGCGCTGATCCAGCAGCTCGATCCGGTCTATGCCGATTTCCGCCAGCCCGCCAACGCGCTGCTCAAGCTGCGCGAGGCGGCGGCCGGGGCGCAGGCCGAGCCCGCGGTCAGCGTGCGCGTCGACGGCACCGGCTACACCGCCAAGGGCAAGCTGCTGTTCTCCGATGTGTCGGTGGATCCGGGCACGGGCCAGGTGATGCTGCGCGGCCAGTTCAGCAATCCCGACGGGCTGTTGCTGCCGGGCATGTACGTGCGCGTCAGCGCCGAGCAGGGCGTGCAGAGCAACGCCATCTTCGTGCCGCAGCGCGCCGTCATGCGCGGCGCCGACGGTCAGGCCAAGGTGCTGGTGGCGGCCGATGGCAAGGCGCAGGAGCGCCCGGTGCAGACCGGCGCCATGCAGGGATCGGAATGGCAGATCACGCAGGGACTGGCCGCCGGCGACCAGGTCATCGTCGATGGCGCCGCCAAGATCCCGCCCGGCACGCCGCTGCGCGTGCAAGCGGCCGGCGCCCAGGCGCCCGCCCAGCAAGCCGCGCAATGAGCGCGATCGCCCCGCGCGCCGCCCCGCATCCCGCGCCGCGGCAGCCCTGAGCCCAGACGGATTCCATCATGCCGAATTTCTTCATCAAGCGGCCCAACTTCGCGTTGGTGATCGCGATCTTCATCGCCCTGGCGGGCCTGCTCGCCATTTCCTCGCTGCCGGTGGCGCAATATCCCACCGTCGCGCCGCCCCAGGTCATCATCAAGGCGACCTATCCGGGCGCGTCCGCCGAGGTCATCAACAACACCGTCATCAGCCTCATCGAGGAAGAACTGAACGGCGCCAAGGGCCTGCTCTACTACGAGTCGCAGAGCAACAGCGCCGGCGTCGCCGAAACCACCGTCACCTTCGAGCCGGGCACCAACCCCGACCTGGCGCAGGTGGACGTGCAGAACCGCATCAAGCGGGTGGAATCGCGCCTGCCGCAGGCCGTGGTCCAGCAGGGCCTGCAACTGGAGCAGGCCAGCTCCAGCTTCCTCCTGATCTACGCGCTGACCTACAAGGACGCGGGCAAGGACCAGGTCGGCCTGGCCGACTACGCGGCTCGCAACATCAACAATGAAATCCGGCGCGTGCCGGGCGTGGGCCGGGTGCAGATGTTCGCGGCCGAGCGCGCGCTGCGCATCTGGATCGATCCGGCCAAGCTGGTCGGCTACGGTCTGTCGGTCGACGAGGTCAACAAGGCCATCGCCGCGCAGAACATGCAGGTTTCCGGCGGCTCCACTGGCGAGCAGCCCAGCCCGTCCGAGCAGGAAATCACCGCGAGCATCATGGTCGAGGGCCAGCTCAGCAGCATTCCGGAATTCGAGGCCATCGTGCTGCGCGCCAATCCCGACGGCTCCACGGTGCGCCTGGGCGACGTCGCCCGCGTCGAGATGGGACGCCAGGACTACCGCATGTCCAGCCGCCTGAACGGCCAGCCGGCCGCCGCCATGGGCGTGCAGCTCGCGCCCGGCGCCAACGCGCTGGAAACCGCCCAGGGCATCAAGACCCGCCTGGCCGAACTGTCGAAGAACTTCCCCAGCGACGTGTCGTACAGCGTGCCGTTCGACACCTCCATCTTCGTGAAGGTGGCCATCTCCAAGGTGCTGATGACGCTGGCCGAGGCCGTCGTCCTGGTGTTCCTGGTGATGCTGCTGTTCCTGCAGAACCTGCGCTACACGCTGATCCCCACCATCGTGGTGCCGATCTGCCTGCTGGGCACGCTGGCGGTGATGCTGCCGCTGGGCTTCTCCGTCAACATGATGACCATGTTCGGCATGGTGCTGGCCATCGGCATCCTGGTGGACGACGCCATCGTGGTGGTCGAGAACGTCGAGCGCATCATGGCCGAGGAAGGCCTGTCGCCGAAGGACGCCACCATCAAGGCCATGGGCCAGATCAGCGGCGCCATCGTCGGCATCACGCTGGTGCTGGCCGCCGTGTTCCTGCCGCTGGCCTTCATGACCGGCTCGGTGGGCGTGATCTATCGCCAGTTCTCGGTGTCGCTGGCCGTGTCCATCCTGTTCTCGGGCTTCCTGGCGCTGACCCTGACGCCGGCACTCAGCATCCTGCTGCTCAAGCCCATCGAAAAGGGCCATCACGAGAAGAAGGGTTTCTTCGGCTGGTTCAACCGCGTGTTCGCCCGCATGACCGACCGTTATTCGGCCACCAACGCGCGCCTGCTCGCCCGCACCGGCCGCATGATGCTGCTGTACGCCGCGCTGGTGGGCGGCCTGGGCTATGTCTACACGAGCCTGCCGTCGGCCTTCCTGCCGACCGAGGACCAGGGCTACATGAACACCGACGTGCAGCTGCCGCCGGGCGCCACGCTGTCGCGCACGCTGGAAACGACCCAGCAGCTGGAACAGTACCTGGGCACGCGTCCGGCCGTCGCCAACGTGCTGACGGTGCAGGGCTTCAGCTTCTCGGGCCAGGGCCAGAACGCGGGCCTGGGCTTCGTGATGTTCAAGGACTGGGCCGAACGCGCCAAGAGCGAATCGGCCATGGCCGAGGCGGACCAGGCCAACCAGAACCTGGCGCTGGTTCCCGATGGCACGCTGTTCTCGGTGGTGCCGCCCTCGGTCGAAGGCATGGGCAACTCCTCGGGCTTCGCGCTGCGCCTGCAGGACCGCGCCGGCCTGGGCCGCGAGGCCCTGCTGTCGGCCACCGAAACCCTGATCAAGAAGGTGTTCGAGAACCCGCAGGTCTTCTCTTACATGATGGTCGAGGGGCTGTCCGACGCGCCGGCGCTGGACCTGCGCATCGACCGCAACAAGGCCGAGGCCCTGGGCGTGCCGTTCGACGCCATCAACTCGGCGCTGTCCACCGCCTTCGGCTCGGCGCTGGTCAACGAATTCCCCAACAAGGGCCGCATGCAGCGCGTGATCGTGCAGGCCCAGCCTGAAAGCCGCACCACGCCGGAATCGGTGGCCAAGCTCAACGTGCTCAACCGCGCCGGCGAACTGGTGCCGATGGAGTCCTTCAGCGAGATCGGCTGGAAGCACGCGCCGATCCAGCTGATCCGCTACAACGGCTACCCCAGCATCAAGCTGATCGGCGATGCGGCGGCCGGCGGCAGCACGGGCGTGGCGATGAAGGAAGTCGAGCGCCTGATCGGCGAACTGCCCCCGGGCATCGGCTACGAATGGACCGGCCTGTCGTTCCAGGAAAAGGCCACGGGCTCGCAGGCGCCCATGCTGCTGGCGCTGGCGCTGCTGGTGGTGTTCCTGGTGCTGGTCGCGCTGTACGAAAGCTGGAAGATTCCCGCGTCCGTGCTGCTGATCGTGCCGGTGGGCGCGCTGGGCGCGGTGGCGGCGGTGATCGTGGCCGGCATGCCCAACGACGTGTACTTCAAGGTGGGCCTGGTCACCATCATCGGCCTGGCCGCGAAGAACGCGATCCTGATCATCGAGTTCGCCAAGGATCTGCATGAGCAGGGCCGTTCGCTGAAGGAAGCCGCGATCGAGGCCGCGCGCCTGCGCTTCCGTCCCATCGTGATGACCTCGGTCGCCTTCATCCTGGGCGTGGTGCCGCTGGTCATCGCCACCGGCGCCGGCGCCACCAGCCAGCGCGCCATCGGCACCGGCGTGCTGGGCGGCATGCTCAGCGCCACCTTCCTGGGCGTGCTGTTTGTGCCGGTGTTCTTCGTCTGGACGCTGTCGCTGGCCAAGGGCCGCAAGTCCAAGGCGGACGCGGTCGCGGCCACGGAGGGCAAGGCATGAAGTTCATGAGCGTCTTCTCCATGTTGAACGCCAGCGACGCCGGCGGCTTCGCGATGGTTGCCGTGCTGAGCGCGCTGGGCCTGGCGGCGCTGTGCGCCGGCGGGTATGCGCTGACCGCGCGCCGCGAGGCGCCGGCCACGGCGGGCCACCCCACGACGAATCAAGGAAAGTGAACGATGAATTCCCTGCAAGATCTTTATCGGCGTTTCAAGCCGCTGGTCGCGGCGGCGGCGGTCCTGGCCGCGCTGTCGGGCTGCGCCATGGCGCCCACCTATGAACGCCCGGCCGCGCCCATTGCCCAGCAATGGAGCGCCGAGGGGCAGGCGGACGCCACGTCCGGCGCCGGCCCGTCGGCCGCCACGCTGGAATGGCGCGACTTCGTGACCGACCCGTCGCTGCGCGGGCTGATCGAGACGGCGCTGGCCAATAATCGCGATCTGCGCAAGACGCTGCTCAACGTCGAGGCGGCGCGCGCCCTGTCCCCCGTGCCGCGCGCC